>JBKJPM010000062.1:0-4980 GCA_046595175.1 Gemmatimonadaceae bacterium | reverse complement strand
ACGACATCCATCGGTACTGCTTCAGCGTCCGGCGCATCGGTGACGATCAGGCGGTCAATGGGGAGCTCCGGCTGATGCGCAATTGGCAGGACTTTTCCGCCGCTCATTGGGTCAGTGGCTCTTCTTGACTTCGCGAATCGCTTCGATCAGAACCGGAAGAACCTCAAACACATCGCCGACAATACCATAGTCCGCAACCTTGAAGATCGGCGCTTCTTTGTCCTTGTTGATGGCCACAATGGTCCGCGATGTTCGCATTCCAGCGAGATGCTGCACTGCGCCGGAAATTCCAACGGCGATATACAGATCCGGACTCACCAACCGTCCAGTCTGTCCAATCTGGTCGCTGTGTGGGCGCCAACCATCATCGGTCACTGCGCGTGTCGCACCGACGGCCGCGTTTCCAAACGCGGCTGCGAGATCTTCTACGAGCTTGAAGTTCTCGGCGGCTTTCAATCCGCGACCGCCCGCGATTACAACCGGAGCTTCCGCGAGATCGAGCTTGCCCGATCCTCCTTCGATCAACTCCGTGACTTTAACACGCGACGCGGACGGATCACCCACCGGCTGTATTTGTTCAACCTTCCCTGCTTTCGCATACTGGGCCGGAGTCACAGCACCTGCACGAATGGCAAAGACTGCGGGATTGCTCTTGATGCGAACCGTGGCGATGACCTTTCCAATGTTGATCGGATGCTTCACCGTAACAGTATCACCATCCAGCTTGAACTCGGTGACATCCGTGACAACACCTACGCCCAGCTTGGCCGCAACGCGCGGTGCGAGATCGCGCCCCTGCGCAGATGTCGAGAAAACGGCGATACGATATCCGCCTTCCTTGATACGCGCCGCGCACAGTTCGGCGAGTGCTTCGGCGTTGTACTTCTCGAAACCGGAATTCTCAGCTACGAGGATTGTGTCGGCGCCATGTGCTCCGAGCGCTGCCGCATTGCCCGCTAGTCCCGGGGCTCCTGCCACAAGGGCGTGAACTTCACCGTCGGTTGAATCAGCGAGCGAGCGTGCTGCGGTCGTCGTTTCCAACGCAGCCTTGCGCAGCTTTCCATTTCGCGATTCCGCGAATGCAAAAATGTTTGCCATTAAAGAACCTTCGCCTCAGTTGTGAGGAGACGAATCAATTCGGGGACTGCAGCAGCGCCTTCACCAATGATCTTTCCGGCTGTGCGCTCGGGCGGCAGCTCCAGTTTTTCGATCTCGACCTGAATCGCCCCGAGCTGTGCGGGCTTAGACTCTAGCGGCTTCTTCTTCGCGGCCATGATTCCCTTGAGCGATGGATAGCGCGCTGTGTTGAGTCCTTCGTCAACAGTGATTACGGCAGGCAGGGGAAACTCCACGATTTCCTGAGCCCCTTCCACTTCGCGCTTGGCCTTGCCCTTACCATCCGCAACTTCAAGTCGCGACACCGAAGTCACGCACGCATAACCGATTTTCTCCGCGACAACGGTACCTACAATGCCATTCGCAGAATCGGGGGACATCTTCCCGAAAAACACGATGTCGTAGCCGCCGTCCTTCACTTCAGCTGCGATAGCCGCGGCGATGGCGGATCCATCAAATGGAACTTTGTCCGTCTTCAGATGGATGCCTCGATCAGCGCCCATGCTTAGCGCCTTCCGAATAGTCTCCTGGACATTGTCGGGGCCGAGGGAAATGGCGACGACCTCACCCTGCCCCGCCTTTTCCTTGAGCTGAAGCGCGGCCTCGACGGCCCAGGAATCGAAATCATTTATGTCGAATTTGAGACCCGCTTCATCGAGCGATGTCCCATCCTGTGCGATACGGAAGCGAACGTCCATGTCTGGAACACGCTTCACGCACACGGCAATTTTCACTTGGTAAGTCTCCGAAGGTTCAAATTCAGGGCTGAAAGTTAACTCTGCCCGTTCTATGCAGCAGATGGGCCGCAGCGTTTTTGGAGGCGCGCCCTCTCGGGGTTGGCTCCTTTAACGGCGACAGGGAGCGGGGGAGCGAGGGATAAGGGCGGAGGGTTCATGGGGGAACTGCTCCCGACTCCGAGCGGCGTTCCCAGGAATCAAGCAGTCTCCGCAGTTATCCTTCGCTCCCTCGCTCCCTGTCGCAGTCAGCTATTCGTATGCAGCTATGCCCGTTATCGCCTGGCCGAGGACCAGCGTATGAATGTCATGCGTCCCTTCGTAGGTGTACACGCTCTCAAGATTCGCCATGTGACGCATGCTCGCGTACTCGGCGAGAATCCCATTTGCTCCAAGTAACCGCCGCGCTTCGCGAGCAATATCGGTCGCGATGTTCACATTGTTGCGCTTGGCGAGCGACACCTGCTGCGGACTGAATACACCAGCGTCCTTCAATCGCCCAAGGTGGAGCGCCAACAGCTGGCCCTTTACAATCTCGGTCAGCATTTCGGCGAGACGGGCCTGCTGCAGCTGGAACCCCCCGATTGGTTTCCCAAACATCACGCGGTTGCCTGCGTAATTCGTGGCTTCCTCAAAACAGGCCATTGCCGCTCCGATCGCACCCCACGCAATTCCATAGCGCGCCTGGGTGAGACACATAAGCGGCGATTTCAGGCCGCCGGATTTCGGCAGCACGGCACTCGCGGGTATCTGTACATCCTGGAGCACGAGCTCACTCGTATCCGATGCACGAAGCGAAAGCTTGCCCTTCTGATCCTTGGCAGTAAATCCTGGAGTATCAGTCGGGACAATGAATCCTCGAATCGACTTGTCGCTTTTGTCACCGTTGGTCTTGGCCCATATGATCGCAACCTGCGCTGTCGAGCCGTTGGTGATCCACATCTTGGCGCCATTGATCACCCAGCTTCCATCGGCCAACTCGCGGGCCATGGTGATCATGCCTGACGGATTGGAGCCAAAATCGGGCTCGGTCAAACCAAAGCATCCAATTATTTCGCCGGTTGCCATTTTCGGGAGGTAATGCTTTTTCTGCTCCTCGCTACCGAAGGCATACACGGGATACATCACCAGCGAGCCTTGAACGGAGGCAAAAGAGCGCACGCCGGAATCACCGCGCTCCAGTTCCTGGTTGATCAATCCATAGGAAACGTTGTTGAGGCCCGCGCAGCCGTATTCTTCCGGCAGGTTTGCGCCGAAAACGCCGAGCTCGGCCATTTGCGGGATGATCTCGTGGGGGAACTTCCCTTCTATATAAGCGTCACCGATGACCGGAATGACTTTGTCGTCCACGAAGCTTCGGATGCTGTCCCGGACTGCGCGCTCCTCTTCGGAAAGAGCGAAATCGATATTGTAGAAATCTTTTTCCATCATGGAAAGATAGCCCTGTCAGGCCACCCTGCGCGTAGCGTGCGGCGGCACACCAATAGCCCGCGCCTTGCGGCGAAACTCCCGTCCATGGTCGATATCCTGGCCTGACTCATCCTGCCACTGGTGCACCATCTCGTGCAGCAGCGTTTGCACGGTTTCGTCCCAGCCATGCCTGCGGAAATGCCGCCTGCTGATGACAATCTCTGCGGTGCCCCCGTCGTCGGCGGCCGAAATGTAGTGCCCCAGTCGGCTCCGCATACGCCTCGAAATCCCGATAGGAATTGTTTTCAGCTTTCCTTCGAAGTGTTTCTCATTGTAGCGCGCGTGCCACTCAGCCAGGCGTTCAGCGATCGGGACGTCTTCGGAGTGGGTTCGGTGCGGCTTGCGCGAACGCCGCTCTGCATCGAGTTCCTCCACCTGGAAATTCAGGATTACGCGCTTTGCTGCACCGCGAGCCGCACGCGTGCGTCCCTGCACAAAAACGATTATCGCACGCCAAACTTCTTCAGGCGCATTCAGAAAACCCTGGTGAATCCGCAGCTCGCCGCGACCATAACTCACGACCACGGTGCGATTCCGCGTTAGCCGTACCCTGTATCCGCTCGCCAGGCCCCGGCGGCGAAGCTCAGCCTCGAATTCCTGGGAAGTCTTAGGTCTCGTAGTCGGAACGAAATCGAGCGAGAGCTGGTTTTCATCGCGCGCGAGAAACCGCGCGAATCTGCTTAGCGCTTGAAACAACGGTGCGGACCCGGAACGAAGTTTTTTGCCTCAGGCGACCAAACCCGCGTGTGAACCTCTATCTCGTCCGGTCGGATGTCGATCACATTCACCGAGGACGGGCGGCCACCCCTGGATCTACTCGAAACAGTTCCTGCAGTCGAGATAACGGTTCCCTTCCGGGTGTGCTCGATGAAGTGCACAGACTCCTGGTGATCATGTCCGCATAAAATCAGGTCCACCCCCATCTCGGCGAATATCCCCAGAATACTTTTGGTCCGCTTGAGCCCATGCCGCTGGGAAAGCTCACCCTTAACGGGGTTGTGGTGCATCACGATGATGCGGGCGTCTTCCTTTTTTGCGCGCGCGAATGCAGTGCGCGCGTACTCGAACTGCTTTTTCTGGAGATCACCGATGATAGACAGGTCTCGCATGTTCCAAGTGAGCGTGCGACGGGTGATTCCATGCGACGTGTTCAGCCCAACGAATGCCGCACCAGGTACATAGAGGGCCGGCTCCAGCTCACGGGAAATGAACTCCCTGTATGTCGCATAAATTTTGGACTTGTCGCCGAAGCCGAGCGGGGCGTGCCACCATCTGACGTCATGGTTGCCGGGGACGACGATTGTCTGACTGACCCTGGCCGCATCGCGGAGAAAAACCGCAGCGCGCTGGAATTCACCGGACCGGGATCGCTGCGACAGGTCACCGGAAATCGCAACAACGTCGAACTTCTCCTCCTGAATTGCAGATTCGATTGCTTCGATCTGCGCTGGGACCGCGGGTCGTCCGAAGTGCAGATCCGAGGCGTGAAAAACGCGGACATTTTCTGCCGACATCAGCGAAGCCCAGCCATGACCGCGAGGCGGCTGGCGAGTGATGCGGCTACTGAACGATTCAGTGCCGGCGCGGGTTCGGTGGAGATGTCTTCGGCCCAGCGAACCTGGGCCAATCGCGCGTCGATGAGCACAACGCGCATCGTCGC
>JBKJPM010000119.1:0-23853 GCA_046595175.1 Gemmatimonadaceae bacterium | reverse complement strand
TACCATCGCAGAAGCCCCGCGAAAATTCTGGATGGTGACAGAATCGGCCTCGCTGCCTTTGGCTGCCGAGCAGAGCAATACTATAGAAAGATTGGCTGGGACGTGGATGAGCGAATCAGCGTCGACGTGAGGAGACATAAGGATCAGGCCATCCACGCGTCCGCGCATCGCACGCAATGCTTCCTCGGTCTCGCTACGACCTTCATAGGACCGCGAAACGAGGATATGGTATCCAGCGTCGCGAGCCGCGAAATCGATGCCGCGAATCAGTTCCGAGAAAAACTCTCCATAGAGATCGGGGAGCAGAACACCGAGCGTATGAGTCTTTCTGGTGATGAGACTGCGGGCACCTACGTGCGGAGTGTACCGCAGCGCGAGTGCGACATCCCTGATCGTCCGGGTTGTTTCCTCTGCGACAGCATTTGCTCCGCTGAATACGCGTGAGACAGTTGCAATCGAGACATTGGCTTGGCGCGCTACATCCTTGATCGTAACCATCTAGCCTTGGTCGGGTGATGGACCTACCAATCAGGTGTTTCAGGTGAGGTGCAAGCAGAATGTAATCGTTTACATTGAAGGCCGCGAGAAGGAGAATCCAGGTCCCCGGCCAACGATCAGCCGTACCTGTTTCCCACTAGCCGGAGGGTTCTAAGTCAGTGACCTTAACAACTGGATGACGACCCGCTTACCCGTTCGTGAGCTTGCTTCCGCGAATACGCCGCAGCCGGTGATCGCCCTGCTGGGAATCGCCCCCTTTACCGCCGTTATCACTAATGGCGGTGGCGGGCAGACTCGATTCGGGCCCCTTGCAGTAAATCGCTGGCGCCGCGACGGAACACTCGATGACTACGGCCAGTGGTGCTATGTGAAGGACCTCGAAACACAACGCACCTGGTCGGCCGCGTATCAGCCGGTCTGCGCGGAGGCATCGTCGTATCTCGTTCGCTTCGAGAGCGACCGGGCCGTGTTCGAGCGAAGCGATGGCGAAATCGACACTCGAATGGAAATAGCCCTTTCATCGAAGGGCGCGGCGGAATTCAGAAGAGTTACAGTCTTTAACAGATCTTCCAAACAGCACGAGATCGAGCTTACAAGCTACGCCGAAGTCGTGATTGCCCCCTTTCTCGCTGACCTGTTTCATCCGGCTTTCGGGAATTTATTTGTTCAAACCGAGTGGCTCGCGCAAAGTTCGGCGATTCTCGCGATGCGCAGGCCACGATCGGCCGAAAACGTACCAGTGTGGTGCGGCCATGCCCTGTCAGTAAAAGACGGGGCGGGCGGGCGGACCAGTTGCGAGACCGACAGGGCGAATTTTGTCGGGCGCGGAAGATCAACCCGGAATCCAGTCGCGATGGACAAAGTGGGAGCTCTGTCCGGCCGGGCCGGCGCAGTGCTCGATCCGATATTCTCGATACGCACCCGACTCTCAGTTCCGGCCCGAGGTTCTGCCGAAGCGACGTTCACGACCTACATGGCGGCAGATCGCGAGCAAGCACTGGAATTAGCGGAGTTGTACAACGATGCCAGGAGCGTTGCATCTGCCTTCGATCGCGCCTGCGCCGAGGCGAGCAAAGAGCCCGAAGAGCTTCAAGTCACTGCAAGCGATGCGGCGCTTTACCAGGACCTTGCCGGGCATCTTCTCTTCCCTTCCTCGCCATGCGAACCTTCGCCGCTCGAAAATTCGGCGAACACCCTCGGCCGCACTGAGCTGAAGGCGCTCGGCATTTCCGGAAGCATGCCTGTTGTGCTCGCAATAGTCCGCTCCGCCGCGGGGTTGCCCGGCATTGAGGAGCTGTTAAAGGTCCACACGTATTGGCAGGCAAAGGGAATCGCTTGCGACCTCATAATTCTCGACCGGCATTCGGGCACCGGTCTCCAAAATGTTTTGGATCGGATGGGTGCAATAACCCCCGTATCAAGCGATTTAACCGACACGGTTGAGCCTCAAGGCAAAGTTGTGATTCTGCACTCCGATTCCCTCGCGCCTGAACAACTCGATCTGCTTAATTCGGTTGCGAGATTCAAGGTGGAGTGTGATGGAACTGGCATCGATGACCTTGTGAAGTCTCTGGATGCCGCGAATAGGAGTGAGGTTGAGAATCGTCGCGACTTCGAAGCCAAATCCACGATTGCAGTCGAGCCACAACTGGAGGGATTTGCGAATACGAAGAGTGACCCCAAACTCCTTTTCTTCAATGGCATGGGTGGTTTCAACGACAGGAGCGAATATGAGATCCGCCTGACAGGCGATGATCTGCCTCCAGCTCCCTGGATCAATGTCGTCGCCAATGAATCCGGAGGCTTCATTGCGAGCGAGACCGGCGCAGGTTCGACGTGGGTTATCAGCAGCAGTTCTTTCCGCCTGAGTCCATGGCACAACGATCCCGTTTGCGATCGCCCGGGAGAGTGCATTTACCTGAGAGACGAAGAAACCGGAGAGATTTGGACGCCGACCCCGGAACCGATTCGAGAGCGAACCGCATACACTGTCAAGCATGGTGCCGGATACTCCACCTTCGACCATGTTCACGACGGGATCGCGACATTACTCCGCATGGGAGTTCCAACAAACGATCCAGTGAAATTGCAGGTGCTCACTCTATCCAACAGGGGAAGCCGTCCTCGCCGGCTCGGCATGGTGAGCTATGTGGAATGGGTTCTTGGCAATCAGAGGGAACACACACAGCATCACGTTCGCACTTCGCTGGACGCTCGGACCGAAGTAATGCTTGCGAGAAACAGTTTTGAACGGGAGTTCGCTGGGATGTCGGCCTTCAGCGCCATCAGCGAACCGCTCACCGGGTACACGGCTTCGCGCGGGGGATTCCTAGGTCGCAACGGTTCTCTTTCTCGTCCACACGGGCTCGTGCACAACTGCCTCGATGGAAAAACGGGATCCTCGCCCGATCCCTGTGCAGCTCTCCAAACGGAAATCCACCTTGCACCTGGAGAAACAAAATCCCTCGCAATCGTTCTCGGTGCAACTCAAGGTCATGAGGAAGCTCTGGCAATGGTCGAGCGCTACCGAAGTCCGGCCCTGGCAAGCGCGGCGATAGATGCCGCCGCTTCCGCATGGCGCGCGAGGCTTGGTACAATCACGGTGGAGACGCCGGAGCCTGCGTTCGATTTGATACTCAACCAGTGGGCATTCTATCAGGCGTTGTCGTGCCGCACGTGGGGTCGTACTGCACTCTATCAATCCAGCGGCGCGTACGGATTTCGTGATCAGCTTCAGGACGTAATGGCATTCACATATGCCGATCCAGCGCTCACACGTGATCAGATAATTCGCGCCGCTTCCAGGCAGTTCGAGGAGGGCGACGTACAACACTGGTGGCATCCGCACAACGGAGTTGGAGTGCGAACGCGCTTCGCTGACGATCTTGTGTGGCTGCCCTTTGTCGTTGACCACTATCTGCGCGTCACGCACGACAGCTCGGTACTGGATGAGCAGGTACCGTATCTCCGGATGCGAACGTTGTTCCCGGATGAAGACGAACTTTATGCGGTGCCGGAAATCTCCGACGTTACCGACAGCGTCTTCAATCACTGCGTACACGCTCTGCGCCACGCGTGTACTGAAGGGGAACACGGGCTTCCTCTTATGCGTAGTGGCGACTGGAACGATGGGATGAACCGCGTAGGTGTGGAGGGAAAGGGCGAGAGCGTATGGCTCGCCTGGTTTCTGATCACGACACTAAAAGGCTTTGCGGATCATGCCGAAGCCAGAGGCGATGACCAGACGGCCGACCAGCTTCGAATACAGGCGGAAACATACCGCGCAGCTACGGAGACTTCGGCCTGGGATGGCGAGTGGTACCGGCGTGCATACTATGACGACGGTGCTCCACTCGGCTCGCATGTCAACGAGGAATGCCAGATCGACTCCATCGCGCAGAGTTGGAGCGTAATATCCGGTGCCGGTAACGCAGAGCGAAGCAAAATCGCAATGCAGTCGCTCTACACTCGGCTGGTCAGGGACGACGCCAGGCTCCTCATGCTGCTTACACCACCATTCGATCACGGAACGCATGACCCTGGCTATATCCAGGGATATTTGCCCGGCGTTCGCGAAAATGGATCTCAGTATACGCACGCCGCCCTCTGGGCAGTGCTTGCGACCGCACTGCAGGGCGACGGTAACCGAGCCATGGAGCTTTATCAGATGATCAACCCGATAACGCACGCGCTCACCCCGAAGGATGTGTCCATCTATAAAGTAGAGCCGTACGTTGTCGCCGCAGATGTGTATACCGCCGAGGGACATCTGGGTCGCGGAGGCTGGACCTGGTACACTGGCTCCGCAAGCTGGCTCTATAGAGTTGGTCTTGAGGCTATTCTCGGCTTCACGAAGCGCGGCGAAGAGCTCGAGATCAACCCCTGCATTCCAGCCGAATGGAAGGAATTCTCCATTGCGTACCGGCATGGCGAAAGCGTATACACAATCCTCGTGCGCAATCCTTCAGGAGTTCAGAAAGGAGTCGACTCGGTGTACCTCGATGGCGCGAAGGTCAGGAGAGTAATTTCGCTCGTCGGTGACGGCATGCCTCACGAGGTTATCGTAAACATGGGCTAATCGGCCGACTTCAAATTGATCAAGAACTCTCACAGCTTACAGCCAATCAGGGAAAACGCCGATGCTGCACTTGGAATCACAGCAGCTACTGCTCCTCACAATCGGCGTCCTTGCAGTTGCGTTCCTGTACTCCTCCGTCGGACACGCGGGCGCGTCGGGATACATCGCAGTGATGTCGCTGCTGGGTCTTGCACCCACGGTGATCAAGCCGACTGCGCTCGTGCTCAACATCATCGTCGCCACTATTGGAACGATACAGTTCTATCGCGCGGGACATTTTTCCTGGGATCTATTCTGGCCGTTCGCCCTGCTAGCCATCCCTGCGGCCTTCGTCGGCGGATATGTTCATTTGCCGACGCATGTATTCCAGATTCTCGTCGGGATCGTCCTGCTCTTCTCCGCGCTGCGCTTCCTGATGACTTCGCAGCCTGATGAAGTTCGGTCCCAGCCCGGGAAACCAGCATCGCTCGCAATCGGCGCGGGACTTGGACTTCTCTCCGGCCTGACAGGCACTGGCGGCGGTATTTTTCTCACGCCCCTTCTGCTCTTCAAGCGCTGGACAAAGGTAAAAACAGCTGCCGCAGTTTCAGCAGCATTCATCCTCGCTAATTCAATCTCTGGACTGCTTGGAAATTTCACCAGCACCAGGAATCTTCCCGCGCTGGCCCTGCAGCTTGGTATTGCGGCAATTCTTGGTGGCACTGCAGGGTCGTACCTGGGCAGTAGGCGCCTCCCTCAAACGGCCATCAAGCGACTTCTGGCAGTTGTTCTGCTCATAGCGGGCACAAAGCTCATTCTTGCCTACTGAAACCGAAACTGCCGACCCTCCTTTTCCGTAAGAATCCTATATTGTAGCGCTCTCGCGGCGGAGCTCTTCTGGCCCGCCGCGATTTTTACGTAATCAACTCGCCACGATGGCAGACAATACAATTGAAATCCGGAACGTCGGAAAGCGGTTCGCCGAACATGTAGCAGTTCGCGATCTCTCCCTCTTCGTTCCCAAAGGCGCGGTCTACGGACTGCTCGGCCCAAATGGCGCCGGAAAAACAACAACGATCCGGATGATTCTCAACATCATCGCTCCGGATTCAGGCACAATCACAATCTTCGGTAAGTCTGCCACCGATACTTCGATAACCAATCACATAGGTTACCTCCCGGAAGAACGGGGTCTATACCGCAAGATGCAGGTGCGCCGCGTGCTGCGGTTTCTCGCCGAGCTGAAGGGAATCGGCAAGGCGACTGCAGACAAACGAATTGATGAATGGCTCGAGCGGCTGGATTTGAAAACCGCCGAGAAGGATTGGGGCGCTTCCAAAATCGACGAGCTCTCACGCGGAATGCAGCAGAAGGTCCAGTTCATCGGAGCCCTGCTTCATGATCCCGATCTTGTGATCCTGGACGAACCGTTCAGCGGTCTGGATCCAATCAATGCCCAGGCGCTCAAGGACACCATCGTCGATCTCAAGCGCCGCAATAAGACGGTGATCTTCAGCACCCATCTCATGGACAACGCCGAACGCCTTTGCGACTCGGTGTGCATCATTGCCCGCGGTGAAAAAGTGCTGGACGGAACTGTAACCGGCGTGAAAGAAGAACATGGCAGCCGCAACATCGCGCTCTCGGTTACCGGGCAGATGGACGGGACCGTTGGCGGAATTCTCAACGATCACTCGCTCGTGAAGCGCGTGGATGACTCAAACCGCTTCTTTGAGATTGAATTAGCGCCGAACGCCGATCCACAGACTTTGCTGCGGCGACTGGTAGAGGCGGGTGTTGGAATCCAAAGATTTGAGATGGTGCAGCCATCGCTACACCAGATCTTCCTGCAAAAAGTCGGCGCATCTGGCGTCGAAGAGGGCATGACCGGACATGGCTAAACTTTGGGCAATCATCAAGCGGGAATACCTCGAGCGCGTCCGCACCAAGTGGTTCATCATCGCAACAATGTTTGGACCGGTCATATTGGGAGCACTGATAATCGTGCCCGCATACATCACCGCGAAGAGCAAATCAACCGAGGCTATCTACAACACCCGGATTCTGGACGGTACAAACACAGGTATTGGTGAGCGGCTCGCGCTGGCTATTACAGGGAATCCAAAAGCGAAGGTTCGGCCGGAAGTGCTGGTGCTTCCGCCATCGGCGCTCACGCAGGCCGAGAGCACGGCGACCAGGGAAGTCATGCACCACAAGCTGAATGGTTACCTGGTACTCGACCAGCAGACGATTGCCGGCGAGAGAGCGCGTTACGCAGGGCGAAGCGCTACCTCGATTCCCGACATGGAACGCGTTCGCGCTGCGATCCGCCAGACCATCGTTGCGATGCGCCTGGAGAAAGCCGGCCTGAACCCCGACAGTATCAAAGAGCTGACGTTCATGCCTTTGTCGCTTAGCAGTGAGCGCATTACAGATAAGGGTCGCGGAGGCTCGGGCAGCGCGAGCATCATCTTCGCGTTCGCGGTTGGATTTCTCCTCTATATGACAATTGTTCTCTACGGCCAGATAGTCATGCGCGGGGTTCTCGAGGAGAAAACTTCACGCGTCGCGGAAGTGGTCGTCTCCAGCGTCAGTCCCGAGGTTCTTCTCGCCGGAAAAGTGATCGGTGCAGGCGGTGTGGGCCTCACGCAACAGCTGATCTGGGCGGCTACTACGGTCGCAATGCTGAAAGCTCGTGGCCCGATAATGGAGCGCATGGGTTTGGCTGCCACTTCCTTCGTTCTGCCTGACATCGGCATTGGGACGGCGCTGCTGCTGATTCTGTTTTTCCTCCTCGGCTTCATCTTCTACTCTTCGCTCTACGCCGCAGTAGGTGCTGCTGTCAACACCGAACAGGAAGCGCAGCAGGTGGCGCAGCCCCTGCTCCTGATGCTCGTTGGTACTGCAGTATTTATCCAGCCGATCCTCATCAATCCTACGGGCCGCCTGGCGAGTATCATGTCCTGGATGCCATTCTCCGCGCCCATCATCATGCCCATCCGGCTCAGCGTTACATCTGTGCCACCGCTAGAGCTCGGACTGACAATACTCGGCCTGATGGCAGCGTGCGTTGCAGCAGTGTTGGTTGCATCTCGCATCTATCGTGTAGGACTGCTCATGTACGGAAAGAAGCCCACTCTCCGCGAAATGGCGCGCTGGGTGAGCTACTCGCGCTAGTGCGACCCGTTATAATAAAGAATGGACTTACCTCAGGTTAGAAAAATGTATGACGAAAGACTTGTAGCGCCGATGCGCCGCGAGCTCACAGAGCTCGGCGTCGAAGAAATGCGTTCGGCTGAAGAAGTTGACAGCAAACTGAAGAACGCGAAGGGAACAGCACTGGTCGTGATCAATTCCGTCTGTGGATGTGCGGCCCGCATGGCACGCCCGGCGGTCGCGAAGGCACTCCAGAACAGTGCGAAGCCGGACATCGCAACAACGGTTTTCGCGGGGCAGGATCCGGAAGCAACACAGCGTGCCCGGGGTTACTTCACGGGTTATCCGCCCTCATCGCCTCAGATTGGATTGCTCAAGGATGGGAAGCTCGTGTTCATGCTCGAGCGGCACAATATCGAGGGTCGTAGCGCAGAAGAAATCGCGCTGGACATTACCTCGGCATTCGATAAATACTGCGAAAGTCCCGTAAGCACTTAAGGAAACTCACTGCAGTGCGGTTCACATATCCGAATCCCGCGACAAGACTGTTCGCGCAATTTCGGAGCGCATGATCCCCGACCGACCGCGCTCGCGCGCCACCGCTGAACTTCGCAATCTCTGAACTATCAGCCCGAGCAGCAAAGCGAAGACGCAGAGCACGACGAAGTGAGACAGAAATACCGACAAGGCCATACCCGGCCAGTCGTGCATCTCCGCGCGCGCACTTCCGAGCGGCTCGCGCGCCGCGGATATCAGTACCAGGCTGACCAATGCCTCGGCGGCACTCTCCAGAAGTGCGAATGCAGGTGCGCGCCACATCCACTGATTCAGCGGGACGCGAGAGAGGTGCACAGTCATCATTCCCAGCAGGAAAATCGCCCCGATTGCGAACGCTCCGCCTAGATAGAGGAGATTGTCGGGAGCGCCGTGAGTGAGGATTACTGCGCGAAAGAGACGGACCAGTAAACCGGTGATGAGCGACACTTCCACCAGTGACTGCGCCACTTTCTGGAATGCGGTTGGCTCGGGCGGCGTCCATTCAGGCAGCGGAGGATCTGTTCGCCGCTCGTGCCCCGACCAATCCCGATGTGTCATATCAGCGTATGATGTGGCCGAGTCGACTCCACCGGATATCCGTTATGAACGGAAGAGGCCGGTCGCTGTCGTCGGCGTTATACGAGTAATACACGAACAGAGGCTTACCGCGGAAATTCTCCCTCGGGACAATCCCCCAGTAGCGGCTATCCTTGGAGTTGTACCGGTTGTCGCCCATCATAAAGAAATGGCTAGGCGGAACCACCAGCGGTCCCCAGTTGTCCAGCGTCGGCGCGGCCGGTGCCGAGCCAAATCTGGACTTCGTGAGCGCAATCTTCTTCTGCCAATCGAATAGTTCGCTACGGGAGTCTTCACCCCTGGAAACAGCTGCGTACCCCTGGCGCTGCGCGATGCCATTCACGTACAACACGGCATTCCGCATGAAGAGAGTATCGCCGCCGACACCCACAATTCGCTTTACTAGGGTCGGGGTGGGGTCCCAAGGCTGATCCACCTGCGGTGGTGACTTGAAAACGACGATCGTGCCGCGCTTCGGCTCACCGTATCCCGGCAGATTCAATTCTGTAAACGGGATGTGCGGTCCGTAAACCAGCTTGTTCACGAATAGCCAGTCGCCCACAAGCATCGACGGAACCATGCTGGGCGACGGGATGCGATAGGCTTCGACCAGGAAAGCCCTGATAAACAGGAATATCAGGAGCGCTCCGCCTATGGTCTTTACATTCTCCCATAGGGCGCCGCGGGCCGATTTCCCCTTGGAAACGGCTTTTTTCTGCGACAAGGGGCGCGCTTTTTGGGCGCGCCCCTTTTTCGACGTGACAGCCAATCGACTACTTGAGGTGCTTGTTGACCAGACGCGTCATCTCGAACATCGAGACCTGCTTCGTTCCGAAAATCGGGCGAAGATTGTCGTCCGCGTTGATCATCCGGCGGTTCTTGGAATCCTGGAGACCCTTCCGCTTGATGTATCCCCAAAGCTTCTTGGTGACTTCCGTGCGGGGCATCATGCCACTTCCGACGACTGTCGAGAGCTGTGCGCTCGGCTGCATCGGCTTCATGAATGCTGCGTTCGGCGTGCGCTTCTTCGAAGACTTCTTTGCGGCCTTCTTCGCGGGCTTTCTGACTGCGGACTTCTTGGCAGTCTTCTTCGCACCGGACTTCTTGGCGGTCTTTTTCTTCGCGGCCATCTCGTCTCCTCGTGGGGTTGGCAAAGCGTATTTCTCTGGGCGATGCGCTGTCGCATCTGCGCAGCAAGCTAAAACACCATGTGTAGAGCGCAATAGGGAACTATGAATTTCTCCTATGAAAAAACAGGTTTTCAGCCCTGCAGAAGCTGCATCATCCGTACGTCGTAAGGATCAGGTGAGTCGTCATCATCGGCGATTTCATAGTTCAATTGCGGCGTTTCCAGGATGAGAGGAACGCCTTTGCTTCGGGGATCCTTCAGCAGCCAGTGAAAGGGCTCCGCACCGATTCCCCCATCGCCTATCAGTACATGCCTGTCCTTATTGGATCCTAGAGCACCTTCACTGTCGTTCATGTGGAAGAACGAGGGTGGCTCACCCGTTTTCTCCTCGAAATCGTCGAGAATTCCAGTGAATGTTTTCTTCGATTCTGAGATGTTGTAGCCGGACGCAAACAGGTGGCAAGTATCGAGTCCGTACCCCGTTCTTGGCCGAAGCGCCTTGGGAACATGGGAAAGAATTTCTCCTATCTCTTCAGCCGTTTTCCCCATGGTGGCGCCCGCTCCCGCAGTGTTTTCGATCAGCACTCGCGTATCGGTTTTCACGGTTTCCAGGGCGTGAATTATTGCTTTTGCGATCCGTTCAGCTGCGGCTGATCGGTCGTTTCCGCTTCCCGCCGAGCCTGGGTGGAAGCACACACATCCGGCTCCAATTGTAGTTGAACGCTCCAGCTCCTTCGCCAACCCCCCGCTCGCACGACCGTATTTCTCGGGGTCGGGATTGGCAACGCTCAACACATACGCGGCGTGCACCATGATGTTTTGAGGCTGAATGCGTGATTCCTTTACGGCTGCGCGGAAACGCTCGGCGCGCTCCGGGCGCACCGACACCTTGTCTCCGTAATACTTGGGAATCGCTGTAAAGAGCTGCAGTGCGCTCATTCCCGCATTGTGCGCCCGGCGGACGGCCATGTGAATTCCGCCGTTGTCTATTGTATGCGCGCCAATGAAGTGCTTCGAGGTGGTAGCCATCTATTTCCAGGTTCCTGTGCGTTTTGCGAGCCGCATCCTGCCGCTCGAGTCCGACTGAACAAGCTCCAGCCAGCTTACTTCCAGCTTCGTGCCGTCCAGTTGAACCTTGGGATGACGCGCGACTTCGGAGGCCCCTGACACAGGACCGCGATACTCGAACAGGTGGCCCATCGAGGCGGAAAGAGCCACCCAGATCTGGCCGCGCTCTGCGTTCGGCTCCTCGAACGCAACTGAGACTTTGTCACCTTGAGAGGTAACACTCACTGCCGAAGGACGCTTTCCGTAGGCGATCGAGACAGGGTCGTGGAAGCCTGAACTGTCCATTCTGTGAACAAAGAATATTCCGGCGCCGGTCGACTGCTCGAGAAAATAGGCGGCGTAAATCCGGCCACCGGCATCGGCGGCCAGCCCTGGCCCGGGACGGTCACATCCGTATCGGCCCCGGTCCGTTGTATCCACAGTTATGGATGGTTTCCACTGGCCATTTGTCGAGCTGGAATACATGAGAGTGGCGCTGCTGTCCCGGCGGACAGACCACCACATGACGTGCGTCTCGTCGCCAGTCCTGAATGAATGGGCAGTCGAAACACACCCTGCAGAATCGGGTAAGGTGATCGCGGAACCCTCGGGCATAGCGGAAGAATCAACTGATTTGTAGGCGACGTCGGACCATTCAACGGGGCCATGCTTGCAGGCTGTGATCGCAAGTAGCGCAATGACAAGCAGGAGTTTCTTGTGCATTCAGCTTTCTGCGCCTGTGATCACTTCGACACCGGAACGTACCGGAAGACCTTTCCCCCTTTCATGACAAAACGCACTTGACCGATGGAGCGGATATTCTTTGCGGGATTTCCTGCAACTGCGATGAGATCAGCCTGATATCCCACAGCTACGCTTCCGATTTCCGAACCCAGGCCAATCGCCTCTGCACCCAAAGAAGTTGCGGAGACAATCGCTTTCATAGGAGAGACACCTGCCCGCTCCACGCGGCAATACAATTCTTCGGCGTTTCTACCGTGTGAGCCCGCCACTGCGTCCGTGCCAAACACCACCTTCAATTCCGGCGTATTCGACCCGCGGCGAACTGCAGTCTCGGCGAGGGGCATTGCGCGCTTCATAGCCGCGAAGCCCGCTTCATTGTAGTTGCCTATGCCTTCGTACTTCGGGCGGTTATCCAGGTAGTTCTGGAAGACGAGTCCGCACTGTGGGTCGAAATAGGTGCCGCGGGCGGCCATCGCGCGAAGCACGCTGTCGTTTGCAAAAATGCCATGCTCTATCTGAGTACACCCCGCATCCATGGCGCGCCGCATTGATTCCACGCTGTGCGCGTGAACGAGAGTTCTCAATCCCTGCGCTTTCGCTTCACCGCATGCGGCATCAAGCTGTTCCTGGGTAAGCGTGGGATCACCGCCATTCCGAATGCTCTTGGACGCAAAAATCTTGATCAGGTCAGCGCCCTGTTTTTTTCTGAGGCGGACTGTGTCTCGCATTTGCAGCGGGGAGAGCTCGGCGTTTTCGATTACCTCCAGGGAGGTAAGAATTCGCGGTCCCGGAATCGTGCCCGACGCGGTCCAATCGCGAAGGTCTCCGTCCTCTGGCGATCCGGGACTCTGAATAGTCGTGAATCCAGCCATCAGCGTGGCATACGCATTTGCTGCCGCCGCGAGAATGGACTGAGACGGTGTGTTGCCGTCCTCACTCGTATGAAGCCTGCCCGACCTATTGAAGTACCAGCTCAAGTGCGAATGCGCGTCGATCAATCCGGGGAGAAGGGTCAGCGACCCCAGCTCAAAGTCGATGCGGCCTTTTGCGCCCTTCTCGATTGCGGTAATTCGCGATCCCTCAACTACAACGGTCGCGTTGCTTATGACATTTCCGCGGCCATCCAGGATTCTGTTGGCGTGGATTCGCGTTGATTGCGCCTCTGCCAGCGAGGCAACTACAAGCGCGACTGTAACAACGGAAGCTCTGAGTACATGTGAAGTCATATGATCCCTTCTATATAGGCTGCGGAAATATGCAGGTGCGGGCTGGAATACGGCCCCCAAAGCCCAAGGGCGTACTCCCTTTCAATTGGGGAGCGATATCTTTCGACTATGTCCGACACAACAAAATCATCAGATATCGGGTTCAACGGCACCCGCAAGGTTCCAGTTCCCGTAAACGAGCCCGTAAAGAGCTACGCGCCAAAGTCCCCTGAGAGAGCTGCGCTCAAGGATCGCCTGAAATCCATGGCAGGCGAACGGATCGACATCCCGCTGATTATCGGCGGCGAGGAAATCCGCACAGGCGATACGGCGCCATCCGTGATGCCACACGATCATAAGCACGTTCTCGCCGACTGGCATAAAGCCAGACCTGAGCACATTCAGAAGGCAGTCGAGGCGTCGCGCAAGGCATCGAAGGATTGGGCGAACTGGGCGTGGGAAGATCGGGCAGCTGTGTTTCTCAAAGCCGCGGAGCTTCTCACCACAACATGGCGCGCCACACTCAACGCGGCGACAATGCTTGGCCAGTCCAAGACAGCGTTCCAAGCCGAGATAGATGCAGCCTGCGAGCTGATCGACTTCTGGCGCTTCAATCCACACTTCGCGCAGGAGCTGTACGCCGAACAGCCGCTGAGCGACCACACGATGTGGAACCAGCTGGACTATCGTCCGCTCGAAGGATTCGTCTACGCCGTTACCCCGTTCAATTTTACGTCCATCGCGGGAAATCTTCCGACATCACCCGCATTGATGGGTAACACGGTGATCTGGAAGCCGGCTTCCAGCGCGATGCTGAGCGCGCACTACATAATGCGACTGCTCGAAGAGGCTGGGCTCCCGCCGGGAGTGATCAATCTCGTTTCCGGCGACTCAGGAATGATCTCGGATGCACTGCTCTCCGATGCGAATCTCGCCGGCGTGCATTTCACCGGGAGCACGACAGTCTTCAACAGCATGTGGAAGACGATAGGCTCGAACATGTCCCGTTACAGGTCATACCCACGGGTCGTGGGTGAGACCGGTGGAAAGGATTTCATCGTAGCGCATCGCTCGGCTGATCCTGCAGCGCTTGCGGTTGCAATAGTGCGCGGAGGTTTTGAGTACCAGGGCCAGAAATGCTCCGCCGCGAGCCGCGTGTACGTTCCTCAGTCGTTATGGGGAGAGGTAAAAGAGCGGGCAGTGGCGATGCTCAAGGAAATCAAAATGGGCGACGTCACTGATTTCCGGAATTTTATTGGCGCCGTGATCGACAAAAAAGCGTTCGACAAGATCAGCGAGTATCTGGATCATGGCGCGAAAAACGCCAAGGTGATTCACGGCGGTACTGCAAAAGGAGAGAAGGGCTACTTCATCGAGCCGACACTCATCGAGACCGCTGATCCTGCGTACAAACTTTTGTGCGAGGAGATCTTTGGTCCCGTCGTAAGCGCGCATTTGTATGCGGATGATAAGTGGGAGGATACGCTAAAGCTGGTTGACCAGACATCTCCCTACGCTCTTACAGGTGCAGTCTTCGCGCGCGATCGTGCCGCTGTACGCACTGCGGCCTCACTGCTTCGCAATGCCGCTGGAAATTTCTATGTAAATGACAAGCCGACAGGTGCTGTCGTTGGCCAGCAACCATTCGGTGGTGCGAGGGGATCCGGCACGAACGACAAGGCCGGGTCCAAGCTCAATCTCGTTCGCTGGGTGAGCGCCCGAAACATCAAGGAAACGTTTTCTCCGCCCGTGGACTTCAAATATCCGTTCATGGACGAGGAGTAGCAGTCCCTGCTAGAAACGAGCTTCCAGGTAGAAGCTCGTCCTGATTTTGGTCTCTGGATAAATCCCGCGCGCGACATCGAAACGAATTAGTCCGTCCATCATAGATATGCCGGCACCGGCGCCGCTCAATGGGCGACCGGGGTTTTTCCATCCGTTCCGCGGGCCCGCCCAGCCAATGTCCGCAAATACAATTGGCCTGAATCCAACAACTGAGCTCCCAATTTCGGCGCGCGTCATCCAGAATGAATTTCCGACAGCCGCGCCCGACTGCTGACCACGCACCGTCTGCGTTCCGCCGAGGTACCAGAGGCGCTGCGGAGGAACCGCACCTTCGGATGTGCCGGCACCAAGCGTGAGCGCACCGTCCATGCGTTTTGTCAGGCCGTGCGAGAAGGTGAGATCAAAAAATCCGCGCGCATAGTCGAAGGTTCCTGCTGCAGCTTCCGCGCTGATATCACCGAAGAGCCTGAAGCCACGCGGATTCAGGCCATGCGAGATGTGCTTAATGACGGCGCCGCCGATAATGTCGCCCTTGGTAGAGGTGATGTTGGGGCGGAACTCCTTGCCGTTGGCCGCGTGTGCAAAGGAGAATTGCGTCTTCACGGGAGCATCCCTCTGATGCTCCGTGAACAGGCGCCAAGCTGCCGATGTCGAGTCTCGCGTCCCTGTCAGCTCAACACCGGTGGTGCGGTAATAGAATCCCTCGTCTCGCCCGAAGAGCAGCGATGACAGCGATGCGCCCAACCGGAACGGACTGCCCCAATCATTGGCGGATTCGAGCCGCTTATATGCGCCGACAGAATAGGTTCGACGCATGTCCGTGCGCGCGAGTGACAGCTCGAAGTTGGGAGAGAGATCCGCAGTTCCGATGCGGAACAATCCCCGGCCGGAATATCCACTGCCGAGTGCTTGCGTGACCTCGACGGCGGAGGACAGTCCTTCCACGCGATTATACCGCGTCATGTAGAGACCGTAGCCGATAGTCGGCGGCTGCGGAATAAAGCCGGGTTGCGCTGTCATTCCCAATGCTTCGGCGATCAGTGCGTCGCGGTCCGCGCTTCCAAACACCTCTTCGTTTTCATCGTAAATGGATTTCGGGAGCTCGGGCGAATGTGCTAGCGCAACCGAGTCGCAGGGAATTACCAGGCGGACCGAAAGTGCGCCTTCGTTTCGCGCCATTGTGCGCGTATGATTTCCGCTCGATGCGCACTCCTTCTTGCGGGACGTACGGCGACGCATCACCGATGCCGAATCCTGCGCAGTATCCGCCGCTACGAAGGCCGGAATGACAATGTCTGAGCCATTCACGCTCGCGAACTTGAAAGTCTGTTCCATCTTGAATGGAACGCGCATGAAGCTCACCTGTGCGTCACCTTCCAGGCCCTGCGCTCTTGGCAACCAGAATTTTCCCTCGAACAGCCCGTACTCGATCGTCATCGCCGTAACCTGTGCCTTCATCGGCATCATCATCGGCTTCACCCAGCGCGGAACGTCAGAGTCAGGATCCTTTTCGCCGTCCAGCTTTGCCTCGTCTTTCGCGACAGCCCAGATGTCCATGCTTGCGGCCATTCGGTATACCGCGCGAACAAGCTGCGCGGTTGAGACATCGAACCATAAGGAGCCAACAGCGAGATTCCACTTTGGCTCGCGTGCGCGAACTTTCAGCTCACGAAGCTGGATTGTGCGTCCACCCGGCATCCTGAAGCTGACCGAATCTCCTGCCTCGTACGTGTAGTAGGCTTCAGCACCATTGGCGAGCGGATGCACTAGCTCCATCTCCTCGATGTTCGCCTTCGCCATTCCCGACCCGATCCAGAGAGTCTCCTTGCCCGGGAAATACGGAATCGCACCGTCTGTCCCAAGATCGGCGCTGGATTCCCCGTCGCTCACGCCTACCATCATTGGAAATACAGTTCGCTGTCCTTTGACCTCCACCTGCGCGCCGACATTTCTGCTCCAGGTAACATGCGAAGCGCGCTCCGTCCGCATCAGCATGCGGTCGCGTCCGATGCGCTTAAGGCCGAGCCCTACCGAGAGACGCTCGTATGCCGTTGCGTCGTAGCTTTGAAGAGTGGAATCCTGGCGCATGCGTGCGGCGCGCGCGTCCAGGAAAAGGCGGCGCGCGTGCTCGTCCTTAAATGCTGTTGCAAGGACCTGGGGAGTCAACGGAAGAACGCGCTCCCGCTTTCGGGCTGTGCGCACAGAATCACGCACGACCCGCACCTTTCTCAGAGAATCCCGGCGCGCCGCCCGGACAGAGGCGAGAGAATCAGCGTGCGCTTCGCGCTTCGCCTTCTGGATACTGTCCGGCTTGTTCCCAATGCCAATGCTCATGCTTGTCTGAGCAAAGACTGCAACTGCGATAAAGCTTAGCATTTACCTGTTACCGGCGTGTTGGAATGGGGACTGAAACACCGACCTGCCACAATATCACGTCGGTTTTGGATGTCCTGGGATTGAGAGTGATCGTCCCGTTCGCGTTATCGGTAATATCCCCTTCGCGCAAATAGCTCGCGGTGCCACCGAAGTGATATCGAGCTCCAATGTTCAGCGAAGCCGCGGTCGACCTCTTGCCTAGCGGGATGTAGACGCCGCCGCCTACTATGTAGGCGAAGGTCACATCATCCTGGTTTGTGGTGCTTGCGTAGTCCCATGACTCGTTTGATCCGCTGAGCGCACTCTGAGTCACGAAGCCCTGAAATCCCACCGCAGCGTTTACGTACGGACGGACGGGCCCCTTGGTGAGGAGCTGCATCTGTGGTCCAACCGCTCCCCAAAACACGTCATTGGATGTTGTGACGTCGAGGAGAACCCGGCCGGTATAGGGAGTGAAAGGAACCCGTTTGGTCTCGCTTCCATATTGCATTCCGCCGAAGTCGGCGCGCAGACTGAACACTCCAGCCTGATCCAGCTTGTACATGAAGACGATATTTGCACCGTATCCCTGGTCGATGTTGCTCCCAAATTCTCCTTTGGGCTGCGCAACAAGAAGGTCGCCGGCAATTGTGAACCGGGTTGGAAATAAAGGACCGCGCGGACGTTGGGCTTCAGCTGCTCTGGTGCCGCCGACTAACAGTATTACGACGAGCGATAAACTTGTGGTTGCTCGCATTTTTGAATCTCCTGGGAAGGTTACGCATCGCGAGCTTGGCATACGGGGTGCCCGCGACGCTCACAATTCCATATCGTTGTACGGCAATGGTTTAGTTTAGTTTCAGACTTGATTGGTTGCCTTGTTTTCTCACGGTTCGCACAGCTTTTGTCCACTCTCGATGACATCTGAATCAGCGCTGGTTGTAAAAGGGCTTCGAAAATCGTACGGTTCGGTCGTGGCAGTCGATGGTCTCGACCTCGAAGTCCGTGCCGGGGAGTGCTTCGGTTTGCTTGGCCCTAATGGCGCGGGAAAAACCACCACAATCGAGATTTGCGAAGGACTTCTCGCCCGCGATGGCGGTGAAGTCCAGGTTCTGGGCCGGACATGGGAAAAGAATTCCGACGAGCTGAAGCAGCTGCTCGGAATTCAGCTGCAGGACACCCAGCTTTCTGATAAACTATCCGTCCAAGAGACGCTGTCGCTGTTCCGGAGTTTTTATGCCGAGCCACACAGCGTTGCCGAAGTAATCGCCATGGTGCAGCTGGAGGAAAAACAGACTGCCCGGGTCGGTACGCTGTCAGGAGGCCAAAAGCAGCGCCTCGCGTTTGCATGCGCGCTCGTGGGAAATCCGCAGCTCATTTTTCTGGACGAGCCAACAACGGGACTGGATCCCCAGTCGCGCCGCCAGCTTTGGACGCTGATCGAATCGCTTCGCGAGAGCGGACGAACTATCGTGCTCACCACTCATTATATGGATGAAGCAGAACGGCTATGCGATCGCATCGCCATCGTGGATCACGGACATCTCATTGCTCTTGGGACAACCCGGGAGCTCATGGAGTCGGCGTCGGCAAAGAGCGAACAGGTGGACACTCTCGAGGATGTTTTCGTGGCGTTGACCGGAAGACACCTACGCGATGAGTGAGAAAACATTGAAGGAGCATCCGCTCTGGCAGCTGTCGCTGGTTCGATTCCGGGAGTTCACGCGTGAACCCGAGGCGGTCTTTTGGACTTTTCTTTTCCCCATCCTGCTGGCGACAGGACTCGGAATCGCATTCAGGAACCGCGCGCCGGAAAAGCCGCACGTGGGGATCGTGCGCGGGCTGCCGGGATCGGATTCGTTGATGGCCTCACTCGGCCGCGATTCCAGTTTTGCGATAGAACAATTTGACGATTCAGCAGCGCGGCGTGCACTGCGCACCGCTTCTGTTGCCATGGTCGTGGTCCCTCACCGCACCGACAGCGTTGAGTACCGGTTCGACCCAGCGCGCAGCGAGTCGCGTACATCGAGAATGATGGTCGACCAAGCGATCCAGAAAGTCGCGGGCCGCGTTGATCCGGTTCACATTGCGGAGACTACCATCTCAGAGAAGGGGTCGCGATACATCGACTTTGTAATTCCCGGACTGCTGGGAATGAATCTCATGGGGAGTGGCATCTGGGGGATTGCGTTCTCTATTGTTACCGCGCGCAACAAGCGACTGCTCAAGCGGCTGATGGCGACGCCGATGAAGCGCGCGCACTACCTGTTGTCCTACCTTGTATCGCGGCTCCTCTTCCTGGCATTTGAGGTTGCGTCGCTGCTCGGGTTCGCGGCCCTGATCTTTGGAGTACCGATGCGCGGATCACTGGTCACGCTCTCGTTTATCTGTCTTATCGCGTCCGTCTCGTTTGGAGCGCTGGGTCTGCTCATTTCCTCGCGAGCGCGCACAACTGAAGGTGTGTCGGGCATAACCAATCTTGTGATGATGCCCATGTGGATTTTTTCGGGAGTGTTTTTCGCGTCATCCAACTTCCCGAAGGCGGTGCAGCCATTCATCCATGCGCTCCCCCTCACGGCTGTGAATGATGCACTTCGTGCGAACATGCTCGAAGGGGCGACTCTTACCCAGATCATGCCACAGATTGGAATCATTTCGCTCTGGGGAATAGGCGCGTTCATCGCGGCCCTCAAGCTTTTCCGCTGGCGATAATGGAGCACTCACTCGACGAGCCTGTTGTTCACGAATCGAGTGCGATGCGCGTAACTCCCGATCTCGCGATTCCGCGTGGTGAGCTGTCGGTACGGGCAACAAGATCATCGGGCGCGGGCGGGCAGCACGTCAACAAAACTTCATCGCGCGTCGAGCTGACCTGGAATGCGCAGCAGTCTCCATCGCTCTCTGACGACCAGCGGAAACTCGTTCTCGCTAGACTCCGTTCGCGCCTGACCAACGATGGAGATCTCCGCGTTGTTGCAAGTACCACACGCAGTCAGTTTCGAAACAGGGAGATTGCAGAGGAGCGACTGATTAAGCTTCTTGCGTCGGCGCTGCAGCCCGTCAGGAAAAGAAGAGCTACGAAGCCAACACGGGCCTCAAAGGAAGCGCGGCTCGAAACGAAGAAAAAGCACTCCAACAAAAAACGAGAAAGACGAGCACCT
Source organism: Gemmatimonadaceae bacterium (assembly GCA_046595175.1). Lineage (GTDB taxonomy): Bacteria > Gemmatimonadota > Gemmatimonadetes > Gemmatimonadales > Gemmatimonadaceae > UBA4720. The sequence goes on along the minus strand of JBKJPM010000119.1, from coordinate 3,603 downwards.
GTTGACGACTAATTCCCAGCCGCGAGGACGGATCATTGCCGCCTTCGCCGCTGTTTATATCATTTGGGGATCTACATACCTCGCAATCCGCTTCGCTGTTGAAACGACTCCCCCGTTTCTCATGGCGGCAGTCCGGTTCCTGATCTCCGGTCTCATCCTGTACGGAATCGCGAGAGCGCGCGGAACGAAAAAACCGACACTCTTGCACTGGAAAGGTGCGGCGATCGTGGGCGCGCTCCTGCTGGTCGGCGGAAATGGCGCCGTGGTCTGGGCGGAGCAAACAGTCCCGTCAGGCATAACGGCGCTTATCGTTGCGATTCTTCCCTTCTGGATTGTCATCCTTGAATGGTTGCTTCCACCCCACCGGAAGCCGACACCGGGGATCATCGCCGGCCTGGTCGTGGGGATTATCGGCCTGGGAATACTCCTCGGTCCGGCGATCATCAGCCAGAAATCCGACATGAGTGCAACAGGCGGTCTCATTCTCGTCTTCGGCTCCCTCTCCTGGGCGCTCGGCTCGCTCTACTCCAAACGCGCCAGGATGCCGTCGCCACTGCTTACCACGGGAATGGAAATGCTGGCGGGCGCTGTGCTGCTGTTCATTTGTGCGTTCATCTTCAACGAGCCTGCAAACTTTGACTGGCGCGCTGTATCTACGCCATCACTAATCGGAGTTCTCTACCTCACAACTTTTGGATCGCTCATCGGGTTCACGGCATTTATCTACTTGCTTGACCACGTTCCTGCATCGCGCGTTGCGACGTACGCGTACGTAAATCCTGTGGTGGCTGTGATTCTCGGATGGTTCATAGGGCACGAGCCGCTTACTCTTCGGACCCTCATAGCCGCCGCAGTGATCATTGGCGCAGTTGCGCTGATCACCACGGCGCGGAGCGAGCCGGAACTGGCCGCTCCGTAACTCTAGTTGGTAGAGGCAGAGGACACCGGCGGTGCGACGGGATGCGCGTGCTCACCGCGATGCACAACCTTCCCAAACTTCTCGACGACCTTCTCACGCCATTCGTCCAGAATTTCATAAAATGTCGGAATGACTACGAGAGTCAGCAGAGTGGATGTAATTACTCCACCGATCACTGCGCGGCCGAGCGGAGCGCGGAACTCTGCACCTTCGCCGGCTCCTAGCGCGACTGGAATCATGCCGGCGATGAGGGCAAGCGTTGTCATCAAGATGGGTCGGAGACGAATTGCTCCTGCCTGAATCAGCGCCGTTCGCCGATCAAGTCCATCCCTCTCACGTGCCCACTTCGCAAAATCGATCAGAAGAATTGCATTCTTCGCCACGATACCCATCAGCAGAATCACTCCAATCATGCTCATGATGTTGATCGTCGAGCCTGTGACGGCCAGCGCGATCATGACACCCAGCAGCGACAGTGGAAGCGAGATCAGAATCGCGAGCGGCTCGATGAACGATCCGAACTGCATGACGAGCACGAAATACATCAGCATCACCGCAATCCCGAGTGCCGCGAAAATTCTCCCGAACACTTCCCTCTGGCTGTCCACTTCACCGCCCTGCGTGATGTGAACTCCCGGAGGAAGCGTATGTGCATCGATCTTCTTCTGGACGTCCTTCATGATTTCACCCAGCGCGCGGCCCGAGGTATTCGCCTGTACGGTGACTACAAGTTCACCATCCAGGTGTGTGATCTGCGCGGGACCCACGCCCTGCGTGATTGTCGCTATCTGCCCAAGCGGAAGAGTTGTCGGCATTCCATTCGGACCGTTGATGATAAGCGGAAGCTGCTGAAGATCGGATGCGCGCCGCCGAGCCTCTGGCGAGAGACGAACATTCACCTCGCGCGTTTCGCCACTCGGATCTACCCAGTCACCCGCCTTGATGCCGGCAAATGCAGGGCGAAGCGACTGCGCAATTTGTCCGACCGTGATACCCAGCAATCCTGCCAGACCTCGGTTAAGCTCAATGTTCAGCTCCGGCTTCTGGCCCTTTGTTGAGAGTCCAACGTCGACTGCGCCTGGAACCTTCTTGACCTCCGCCTCGAGCTGCTGCGCGGCTTTGTTGAGGTTCTCGGGGCTTCCGCCGCGCATCTGAATTTGAATCTGCTTCTGCGTGCCCTGGAATCCACTCGTGAAGACGGATGCGGTTACACCTCCGATGCCCTTCACCGTTGAGCGCATCATCGCAGCGAAATCTTCAGCGTGGATATTGCGATCCGATTTTGGCACGAGCTTTACATAGACGTTTGCAACGTCGACTCCGCCTGTCGCAGATCCGATTGTCGTATATGTGTACTTCACTTCCTTATGCTCGCGAGCAAGGCTTGCGGCCTGCTCCGCCTTGAGCCGCGTGTAGTCGAGGTTGGAGCCTGGGGGCGTCTCGATTGCAATGTTGAACTCCGAGCGATCGTCTTTGCCAAAGAATCCGACTCCCACAACGCCGGTCATGGGCATGGCAATCGCAGCGACGAAACTGAGCCCGGCAAGGCTTACGATTGCAATGCGGTGATCCAGTCCCCACGCAATGAGCTTCTTGTAGCGCTCGGCGAGTTTGTTGAACCAGTTGTTGAACTTGTCCAGCGTTGCGGTAATTCGTCCAACCTTCTGGCCGGGGACACGCGGCGGATCAGTCCAGTAGGCAGACAACATCGGATCGAGCGAGAATGAAACGAAGAGCGATACGAGTACCGAGCTCGCAATCGTCAGAGCGAATGGCTTGAACCACTGCCCGGCCACTCCATACATGAATGCAATCGGGACGAATACTGCGACGATTGAGAAAGTAGTCGCAGCGACCGCCATTCCAATTTCGTCAGTGCCTTCGTGCGCGGCCTGCATGTGACTTTTGCCCATCGCGATATGCCGCACGATATTCTCTCGAACGACAATGGCATCATCGATCAGCATCCCTATGGCAAGCGACAGCCCGAGCAGCGACATGGTGTTCAATGTGAAGCCGAACGCCCACACTGCGATGAAGGACGCAAGCACCGACACCGGAAGTGCCAATCCAGTGATGACTGTCGATCGCCATGAATTCAGGAACACGAAAACGACGAGAACAGTAAGCAAGGCTCCCTGCAGCAGAGCCTCTTCAACATTGCGGACCGAGTGCTCGACGCGAACACCAGCATCCCTGACCACGTCGACCTGCACAGAAGGCGGGAGAGTCTTTTTGATTTCTTCTATCTTCTTGATGATCTTCGCGCTCAAGGCGGTAGTGCTGTAGCCTTTGGCTTTGGTAATGTCGATTCCTACTGCTTCCTTTCCGCTAAAGAGTGCGAGTGATCGCTGCTCCTGCGAGCCATCGATTACATCTGCAACCTGACCGAGCCGAACCATCTGTCCGTTACGCTCCGCGACAACCAGCTGTGCGAAGTCGCGCGGATCATCGAGACGACCCTGCAGGCGAATCGTTCGCTCATCAAGCGCACCGTTCACACGGCCAACGGGCGCGGCAAGATTCTGGCTTTGCATCGCCTGCACCACCTGGCCGACACTTACACCGGCGGCTTGCAGCGCCTGTGGGCGAATCTGCACAGTGAGTTCCCGCTTCACTTCGCCAACCGTTGTCACTTGTGATACTCCGACAATGCCGCGCAGCTCGCTGGTGATCGCAGGATC
>JBKJPM010000120.1:0-6933 GCA_046595175.1 Gemmatimonadaceae bacterium | reverse complement strand
CGGCCACGAAGACCGTCGATCTGCTTCTGAGTTTCAGGATGCTTTGCGAGCGTGGCAGTGACTTTCGCGCATTGCGCGTCGGTGACTTCCGGAAGGTTGAATCCGCCCTGCCCATCGCCAGCCTGTCCAGCCGCGGAAGCTGCGCCTGTCGAACCGGGTGCTGCGGATCCGTTGCTGGCAGTTTGTCCGGCGGCGCCATTCGCTCCGCGATTAAATCCTCCACCGCCCATCGACGCAAGCTGCGCGCGAACTGAGTCGACATTGAGTCCGAGCAGAGTTGCAACAGACGCGACTTCGTTGGGGCTGCGAACTGCATCGTTGGAAACGGCGAGAACATTGTCGCGTCGTTCTGTCTCGATCGACACTTCGCCGTTCATGCCAGGCATGAGCAGCCCGCCACGGTTGTCGATGCTGATGAGCACCGGAAACATCGTTACCGACTGCTGAATCGTCGCCTGCGGCTCGATCTTCTCTACCACGCCCTGAAACGGACGGTCGGGATACGCATCAACCGTTACGGTTGCGGCCAGTCCCGATCTGACTTTGCCGATGTCTGTCTCGTTTACCAGAGCGCGAACGCGCACCTTCGTGAGGTCAGCCATTTTGAGAATAGTCGTGCCGCCGCCGAAGCTTCCGGTGCCTGACGCAATCACCTGTCCCAGTGCGACGTCCTTCTCAATCACTGTTCCGGCAACAGGCGCGCGAACGGTTGCTTCGTCGAGACCCTGCTGACGCAGGTCGAGCGCTGCGCGATTGCGGAGCACGGTTGCTTGCGCATTCGCATAGTCGACTTCGGAAGCCTCGTTCTCTGCTGACGTGATGATTCTTTCCTTGAACAGCTGGGATGCGCGGTCGCGGGCCGTCTTCGAGACGCGTTGCTTGATCACCGCAGCATCAAGATCTGCCTTCGCCTGTGCGTACGAGTTGCGGGTGTCACGCGTGTCAAGCTGAACCAGGAGATCGCCGGGTTTCACGAAGGTGCCTGTCTCGACTGGCATTGCGACGATCTGGCCGGACGACTTCGCTTTCACTTCGATCACGTTGATCGGTTCTACAACGCCGGTTGCCTCTGCATTCGCAACGATCGTTTCACGTTTTACCGGCTCGACTGGAATCGTCAGCGCCTGTTCCTTTTTCCTGGAACAAGCGACGGCGGCAAAAGCTGCCAGTACGAGGATGGTCTTTCTGTTCAAGGTGTCTCCTAGAGGTCACGGCCAATGAGCGCTTCGAGCTGCGCCTTCGCCACGCGGTAGTCGTAACGCGCGCGGATGAGTGCAGTGCGCGCGTTGTCCAGCTGGGTCTGTGAGGTGAGAAGATCGAGCAACGTCGTGGCGCCAAGCTCGTAGCGCCGCTGCTGAACGCGCAGATCTTCGGTCGCTGCGTTCACTGTGGTGGTCTGGATTGCGACTTGTTGCTGCGCGGTGCGCATTTGTCCGAGCGACTGCACAAGCGTCTGACGCGCGAGGTACTTCGCGTCCCTCAGATTCGCCTCGGCCACATCCTCGGAGACTATGGCTCGAGCAACCGTCACCTCGCGGTTCAGGTTGTTGAACAGCGGAAATGACATGCTGAAGCTGAGATTCTGATTGTATGCATACCGCTTGTCCCCAAATCCAAATGCCGGGTCAAGACCGCTTCCACCGCGATTGAAGTTCATGTTCACGGTCGGCATATAGGCTGTCTTCGCGGAGCGAAGTCCGGCACGCGCCGAGGACAGTTGGGCATTTGCCTGCTCGACAGTCGGTGCGTGCTCGACGAGCGGCTCCAACTCCGCCATTTGAGGAATGGCAACCGTCTGATCGATCGTATCGGAAACAGTCGCCGTCACTGTCCTGGGCGAAGCGACGAGACGCGTGAGCGTCGCGTTTGCGAGCTGAAGGTTGTTAATCGCTGTAAGCTGCGACAGGCGGGCGTTGCCAAGCAGCACGAGTGACCGAAGTGAGTCGGAGACAGTCGCGGCGCCTGCGCGCAATCTCAGCGATGACGACTTGAACTGCTCGGTGGCTTGCTGGACCTGGGCATTTGCAGCGCTCTGGGATTCGCGCGCAGCCAGAATATTGTAGTACTGCTGCTTGACCTGCAGCGCGATCTGATAACGTGACACCGTTTCGCCTGCCTCTGCGGCGTTGACGTCGGCCTTTGTTTTCTTGACGTCGAAGAAACGCCGGCCACCGTCGAACAACTGAAGGCTGCTATTCAGTCCGGTCGAGTAATTTGTCGGGCTTCCCGTGAACGGAACGAGGTTGCCCTGCGTGTCGAACCGATCGCCGGCCTGATGCTGCGTGCCGGCGGAAATGCTCAATGACGGCAGGAACGCAGCATACGACTGCTTCACTGTCGCGTCCGCCGTACGAATCGATCCGCGCGCCTGAACTGCGCCAGGTGAGTTCTTCTGCGCCATGAGAATGGCGTCAGATAGCGTTATCGGAGTTGCTACTGTATCGATTTGCGCTGAGCCGACGGCCGGAATCAGGACGAGCGATGCTGCAAAAAGTGTTACGAAGTATTTCATCTATGGAGTTGGTGACGGTCTGACTCTTTCTGAATCGCGGCGGGCGCGCATTTCTGCCGCTTCCTTTCGGCCTCGCTCGCGCATTTCATCGAGTTTCTTCCCCTGTTCGGGAGTCAATACGCGCTTGAGCTGCTCGTGAGTGCTGTCGCTGAGTGCCTTTCCGACTTTCTGGATCGAATCGATTTGCGGGCGCAGAGGCTTGAACAGCTCACGCATCTGATTTCTCCGGCGCGTCATGATCGAGTCTACCTGCACGCGCTGTGCGGTCGTGAGGTCGAGCTCTTTCGACATACGGTCGAGTCCCGATTTGTGCCCGCCACGACCGTGCCCATCGCGCGCCATGAAGCGGTCAAGCGTGAAGCCGACCGCAATTCCAGCGATGAAAGCGCCGATCAAGAACAACAGTGCGTAGCTCTTTGAGCGTTGCATTTATCTGCCTGCTAGTGTGAAAGGACGTAGTCGACCGTCGCATCGCTGCTGCTCTGGCGGTCATCGCTCGTGAGCACGGCGGCGGACGCGTCCGCGTCGGGGGTTGGAGTCCGGACAACTGATTCGTAGGCGTACTGTGAGTCGGAATCCGAGAGCCGCTGATTGATGACGCTCGCCAGCGCGAATATCGCAGTAGCGGCAATGAGTCCCGCTCGCGCCCACGGAGCCAGCACCAGCCACCACCCCGACTCGGCGCCTTCATTGATGACGCGGGCCATGATGCGCTTTTCAAGCCCAGCCCAGTACGCGTCGGATTCCGCCAGCGAAACCGGCAGATAGGCGTCGCGCACGAGCCCAGTCAGCGGCTCGCCCAGCGAGTCGCGATCCGTCTTGCCTGATGGTCCCGGAAATTTCAGTTCATCACTCACAGCTACCCCCTCATGTCCTTCAAAAGTCCGCGCAGTTTCTGACGCGCGTGATGTAAATCCGATCGAGCAGTTCCACCGGGAATTCCCAGCATTTCCCCAATCTCGACGTGTGTAAATCCTTCAATGTCATGCAGCACTATCACCGAACGGGCACGCTCTGGTAGCTGAGCGAGCGCATCTGCCAGTCGTTCCCGCAACTCCAGATCTTCCGCGGGATCCCTGAAAGGAGACTGAAGAGCATCGCTCAGCTCGTCTGTAGTTCTCACCTTTCTTCGTCTGGCGATATCGAGCGCGGCATTGGCCACGATCCGATTAAGCCAGGCGCCGAATCCCTGCGATGTGTCAAATCTCTCGAGCGCCTGATACGCGCGAACGAACCCTTCCTGGACCGCGTCCTCCGCGTCCTCGTGAACAGTCACGATCGCTCGAGCCACGAGGTACGCGCGCCGCTGGTGCAAACGCACCAGGCCCGCGAAGGCGGTGTGATCGCCGGCGCGGGCCTTTTCGGCCAGCGCGCGTTCCTCATCTGGGATACGCACCGGCCCGGACAAGCGTTGAGGGGCTTAGTGGTTGGCGGGCGGCGATGCTAAGGCAGGAGCCGTCGCCTCTGCCTTCTCTGCGGCTTTCTTGCCTTCGAAGTGCCGGTTGGTGAGCCAGACGATAGTCAGCACCAACAAGAACAACACGGATCCCCCAAGCACCAGACCCGTGAGGGCGGCGCCAAGGTCCCGGCTCTTGGGTGCGGGGGCGGTGGCCATGCTGCTACTCCTTCGAGGGTGAGTCGGAAATAGTCACTTTCGTCATGGTGTCATTCGGCTGGATCTGCTTTACGACGTCAACCCCGCCAGTGACCTTTCCGAACACAGTATGGACACCGTTCAGGTGCCGCGTGTTGCCTTCGCTCAGGACGATGAAGAACTGGCTTCCGCCAGTGTTTTTGCCCGCGTGTGCCATCGAAAGGGCGCCGAGCTCGTGTTTGTGCGGGTTTCCGGCGGTTTCGCAGTCGATCTTGTAGCCGGGCCCCCCCGTTCCAACGCGCCGGTCGCCTTCCGGAAGGTCGCGGGAAAGGGGATCGCCGCCCTGGACGACGAAGTCAGGAATGACGCGATGGAACTTGATGCCATCGTAATAGCCGTCTTTGGCGAGCTTCTCGAAGTTCGCGACCGTGTTCGGCGCTTCCTTGTCGTAGAGCTCAGCGGTCATGGTTCCGCGGTTGGTTTCGATCGTTGCGTATTTGGTCATCTTCTGATTCTGGGTTAGGACTGGGAAGCTATAGAGGGGAGCCGGACGAGCAAGTGGGAGGCCGGCTTTGCGACTCCTCAGGCTCAACGCAATCTGGACGCTGATTGCATTAAAGGGTGCGGATCAAACAAAACGTGACGTTGAAGTTTGGCGAAACTACATCCGTTCAAAGTGACCACCAATTCAACAGCAGTTCCGCTCCTGATCCGCCTTTTCTAATTCGATCCGCGTCAATTTCATTAAACTGGCGGAAACGAAACAACCATGACGCGCGCCGATGGACAAATCTCTGCGAGTAAACACTCCCCGCACCTGGGAGATCGGGCAATGCAAACTCTCCGCCCGTGAAAGATCAACAAATGAGAAAGAAGCGCCCAGTCCTCTCGCGGAAAGAGCGACATCAACACCTGCTCGACCTTAACTGGATCGGTCTCGTCGGTGAGCCCAAGACGAACAGCCAACCGCCCGACATGTGTATCAACAACAACGCCCTCATTGATTCCAAACGCATTGCCGAGTACGACGTTCGCCGTCTTGCGACCAACGCCGGGCAGACCGACGAGCTCATCCATTGTCGATGGCACGCTGCCACCGTGACGCTCGGTCACAGCGGCTGACATCCCGAGCAGGCTCTTCGTCTTGTTGCGAAAGAACCCGGTGCTCTTGATGAGTTCCTCGAGCTCTTCTGTCTTCGCGGCGGACATGCTCGCGGCGTCAGGAAATGTCTTGAAGAGTTGAGGCGTGACCATGTTCACGCGCTTGTCGGTGCATTGAGCGCTCAGTATCGTCGCGATCAGCAGCTGAAGCGGCGTCCCGAACTCCAATTCGCAGTGCGCGTCAGGATACTCGGCCTTTAGCCTCTTCAGGATCTCCAGCGCGTGAGCCTTTAGCTCAGCTCCTTTCTTTTTCTTTCGCTTTGCTGGCGATTTCGCCGCAGCGCCTGGTGCGGGTTTCGGCGTTCGTTTTGCGGCTGCCTTGCTGGTTGCCATTCGTGTAAGACTAGCGGGTCTTCAGCCTTCGGTTCCCGCGTGGCCGGGCATGCGATCGATCATCTCATGGAGTTGCTTCTGGATGAGCTCGATTTCCTGCCGGGCGCCCTCCGGGTCGAGCAGCCCGTTCTGCGTGTTGATCGAGACGCGGTTCATGTATTTGATCTTCATGAGCATCTCGTCCGTCGCTCGCCGAAGGGATGTGTAACGGCGCTTGTCGGCGCGAGCGCGGTGATAACGGCGAGTGAAATCCTCGAGCGTAAGTCGTCGCGCGAATTCGATCGCTTCCTCGATGGTCCGTCCCGGGATCGCTCCGTGGTCGGGAATTCCTTCGCCAGTCTCGGGGTCGGCAAAGAAAAGGCGGCCGATGTACTCGATGCCATCGTACGCGATCCGCACCGATACTGCGCACGGCTTTCCATCCATCTCAATGGTTGAAAGGTGCTGCTGTACAATACCAAAATCTGACATCGCTAATTGCGGGTCGCTGTGGAGTCGGATGCGGCCAGGAATTCGTCAAGGGCGGCGAACAACTGGCCGGGCTGTTCAACGTACGGAACGTGCCCGCAGTCGTCCAGCAAAACAAGCTGCGCGTTCATGGCCTTCGCGCCCTCTATGGAAGACGCCATTGGGATGGGATCGTCACGTCCGTGCACGAACAAAGTCGGGAAGCCCATCGGCGACAGTCTGGACAGCAAATCATAATCGGCGCCGATGCTGTCCCATACACTCTGCTGGACGCGTCCCGTGATCCGAAACGGGGTTAAATCGCGGGCCTTTTCGGGGTCCGCAAAGTATCCCGCCACTGCCATCTCGAATGTGCGTTGCTTGTATGCAGCCGCATCCTGTTCGCGAAGCCCTGACGCAACGAGTGCCTCGCGCATGCCCCGGACGACGTCCCCGTTCTGGCGCTTCGCGAATTCGTCCTCGAACATTTTTCGCCAATCTCGGCGTAATGGAGCAGGGTCGATCATCGCGAGACGGGCTGGCTTGCGGAACATCGGCGACTTCTGCGCCTCGAAACAATAGTAGAGCGCGATCATCGCTCCGAACGAATAGGCGACGATCGAGGGGGCACCCATGTCGAATTCCTTGACGATCGCATGGAGGTCTGTGACGTGAGTGTCAATCGTGACAGGATGGTGCTCGTCGGACTTCGATTTCCCGCCGCCGCGCTGGTCGTAGAGAACGACGTTGTACTTCTCAGCGAGATGCAGCATTTGCGGAAGCAGGTATGCGTGGTCAGCTCCCGGTCCGCCGTGCAGAACGATCAGGCGGTCAGCCTCTGCCGGGCCGTAAGCGACCCAGTATAGCGGAATATCGGTCGTTGCTG
>JBKJPM010000216.1:0-6069 GCA_046595175.1 Gemmatimonadaceae bacterium | reverse complement strand
TATGTGAAGGAGTTACGTTGAATCGACGCACAGTTAATTGCCAATGAGGTAAATTCACCGTCATGACTGATTCCAATCCGCGCATCTATCTCTCCTCTCCCCACATGAGCGGCACCGCGGAGGGCTTGATACACGAGGCATTTGTCACAAACTGGATCGCCCCGCTCGGGCCCCACGTCGAAGGGTTCGAGAAAGAGCTTTGCAGCGTTGTCGGCGCAAAACACGGCGCCGCACTGAGCTCAGGCACCGCGGCAATCCATCTCGCGCTGATTCTCGCAGGAGTCCAGAGCGGGGATGATGTGTTCGTCTCCAGCTTTACTTTCTCGGCGAGTGTCAATCCGATTCGCTACCTCGGCGCGAATCCCGTGCTTATCGACAGCGAGCGCGAGTCATGGAATATGGACCCTGCCCTGTTGGCTGAAGCGCTGGAGAAGCGCGCGAAGATCGGGAAATTGCCGAAGGTAGTCCTGTTAGTTCACCTGTATGGGCAGAGCGCTGACATCGATCCGATTCAGGCGGTCTGCAAAAAGTATGGTGTGCCCCTTGTTGAAGACGCCGCCGAAGCGCTTGGCTCTACTTACAAAGGGAAAGCTCCAGGAACCTTCGGAGTAATCGGCACTTATTCCTTCAACGGGAACAAGATCATCACCACCGCGGGCGGTGGAATGCTGATTTCGGATGACGCCGCCATCGTGCAGCACGCGCGCAAGTTGTCAACGCAAGCTCGTGAGCCGGCGCCGCACTATGAGCACACCGAAATCGGGTACAACTACCGTTTGAGCAACGTGCTGGCGGCGATCGGACGGGGGCAGTTGCGCGTGCTCGAAGACCGCGTTCAGGCGCGCCGCGCGAATTTCGAATTCTACAGAAAGTCGCTTGGATCGCTGCCCGGAATCGAGTTCATGCCTGAAGCCCCGTGGGGTCGGCACACCCGCTGGATGATTTGTCTGACAATGGACAGCCGTGAATCCGGTACTACTCCAGAGCGGCTCCGGCTAGCGATGGACAAGGAAAACATCGAAGCCCGTCCACTCTGGAAACCCATGCATAACCAGCCTGTGTTCTCCAGCTGTGAAACGTTCGGCGGAAAAGTTTCCGAGGACCTGTTCGCTCGCGGGCTCTGTATCCCCGCCGGCTCGAACCTCAAGCCCAGCGACCTCGAGAAAGTTGTGGAAGCCATTTCTCGCGAGTGGCATGGCGTGAAGGGCTCACGTGCGGAGAGCGAAATGCGGGAGAGCGCTAGCGCCCGAGTGTGAGCGAAAGCTTGAGAGTATTGTTGTGGACATCCACAACTTTCTCAAAAGACTGACATTCGGAAGCGTTTTGAAAGAAGGCATTAACTCTCAATGCACTTGTAAATTCCGCCGAGACAGCGGCGTAGCGGGATCGAGCGCTCGCACGAAAGCCAGGCGCTGCATTAACATCATGCTGGCAGTTGCCCCGGGAGTATGGAAATCCTGCCAGAAAGTAAGCGTCGTTGTTAAAGCGAGTGCGAAAAACGAAAGCTCCGATTGATGCTGCCGGTCTGACAACGTCGACCGCCAGCCACTGCCCTGACGACCCTTGTCCGAGCGCAGAGCCTATGACCTGGCCGCGGGATGTATACCCCTGAGTTACCACTGGACTGCTGTAGAAAGAAGACACAGGCCGGTTCCTGAAACTGGGATCCCTCTCGGTGTATGTGTGCTCAGCTTGCAGGCGCACTCGACCTATGTTGTTTTGCGGTCCAAGCCATTGCACTCCGAATGTGTATCCCTGCGAATGTCCCGGCTGTTCAAGAATGTCCCTGAAGGATGCAGGAAATTCGGTTCGGGCCCACTCACCGTAGGCCTCGAAACCATTGGAGGGAAAAACCCAGCGCCCGAACAATGAAAGTATCTGCTCGCTTCGATCGGTTGAGAGGCTGTCGTAGTGCGGACTCGTATGCTTGAGAAAATTCAGGGGCTTGGACGCAACACCGCCCCAGCGCGAGGCAGCGCCATACACCGCGCGCGCCGCTCCCAGGGTTAGTCCGGGCTCCAGGGCAGAATTCCAGGTTACAGCGGCCGCGCTCCAGTAGCGAAGATCGTTGGCTGCATTGTTGTCGAAGTACGGCGACTCGTGCAGTCCTCCCCATGTAACGCGAAAATCGAAAGTGCCAATCCGGGTTGCGCGCGGAGCTGCAGGCCGAACGAAGGCACGCGGAAAACCTTCAGCGTTATCACTCAGCACGATCGCATTGCGAACGCCCGGGCCCCACCACTCATTTTCCGTTGCAACGCCGAACTCAAGTCCACTGTAGGACACGGTCAGAGAGGATTGACCCGGCGCCAGCCGCTTCATGTGTCCCGGACCAAAACGCGGAGGTGCATCCACTGAATATGGATAGACATTCCAGGGCGATGAGTACGGGTTCCGGCTTGCAGGTAATTGAGGTGAGATGAACTGCCTGTACTCAAAAAATTCGTTGGATGAATACACGACCTCGGGCAGCAGGATCATGCGAACGTTCAGCCCGTAGATTTCCACGCCGCCAATCGCGCGGATATTGGGTCCCCTTCCCGCCCAGAGGGCACCGTCATTCCCGCCATAGGGGAGTTTCGAGTTTTCATGAAAAGACACGACGGGCGCAAATAATTCCCATCCGCTCGTCCCCTGCGTGGACGAGCGGCGCATCATGAGAGAGGGTGAGCGGAGCATAAGGCGGCCGGCCGTGTCACCTACAGTCAGAGTTGCAAGCCTGACGCGATCGGCAGAATCGCCGCTCACCGTGACGACACTGCGAATCTTTGGGCCGAAAATGGACGGAAGCTGCGCGTTCACAGGAAGTGCTGCAAATCCCAGAACAGCTACCGCAGCCGCAATCTGCCTATGCAGGAATGATGTCACCATATACCTTTTGAAGAACTGATTGCCGGCATGCCATCGCCGCTGGCGTTCGCCAATTTACGGATTGAACCTGTGCGGTACCAGCAGGCCGCGCATCCATCATACCCTGAATATTACTTGAAGTCATTCTTCCGGATTTCGTTCGTCGTTCTGCTCGTGTCCTCGTCGGCGCGCTCGTTGGCCGCCCAGCTTGTGCTATCCGGCGGCGACAGGGTCGAGGTGAACTCAGAGCTGGAAGAATATCTGCGATTTGCCGCGACAATGGATTCGGCGGTCAGGGAGCCTTGGTCCATTCGCGGCTTTACCCCGACTCAGGTACGGAGGCTGACGTCCTTGAAGGGCGTTCATCCCTGGTCGGGCCGAATTGCTGAGCAGGCCGGACGCAGCGCCTCGCATTTCGAAATTCTTCCGTTGTCCGCAGGAATGATATTTAATTCCTCGTTTCCCTTCGGCAGTAATGACGGGCCTGTATGGGCTGGGAAGGGATTAACGTCAGTTATCCGGGGCGGTATTTCGGCGAGATGGAAGGGGTTTTCCGCCCAGATAGCTCCCATTTTGTTTCGCGCCGAAAATTCCTCGTTTCGATTGATGCCGAACCAGGAAAAGGGCAAACTGCAATTTGCTGATGGCCAGTTCGCGCAACTTGTGGACAAGCCGCAGAGATTTGGCCCGGCCACGTACCAGCAAATTGATTTCGGTGAAAGCGGCGTTAGCGTCGAAGGCCTCCGACTCATCGCCGGGATCTCGACGTCATCGCAAGCGTGGGGACCTTCCGATCAATTTCAGTTTGTGCTCGGGCACAATGCCGGCGGGTTCCCGCATATCTTCGCCGGGAGCGCGGCTCCATTGAATGTCGGCGTAGCGCGCATTCACGCGCGCGTGCTCTGGGGAATCCTGGAACAGTCGGCGTTTTCGTCAGTTGGGGGACCGCAGTACTTCGTGAGTGTAAAGGAATCTGGGCGGAAACGGTTCGCATCCGGAATGATCGTCACTGTCCAGCCTCGCGGAGCGACAGGGCTCGAGGTCGGCGCCGCCCGCTTTTTTCATAGTGCATGGCGGGATGGCGGACCGATACGCTCGGATTTTACCTCGCTCTTCCAGAACCTGTTCAAGCGGGGACTTCCCGTAGAAGAACCCCTTCCAGGAAACACCAATCGCCAGGGAGTACGGGACAATCAGCTGTTCTCGGTTTTTTCGCGCTGGGCGTTGCCGGGCACTGGCTTCGAGGTGTACGGGGAGTACGGGCGGGAGGACCATAGTTACGACATTCGCGACTTTTTTCAGGAGCCTGATCATGGTGGTGCGTCCCGCATGCTCGGCTTCAGAAAAATGTGGAGCAGTGGATATGCGCTCAAGGCGGAAGCAATTAATTACGAGGAGCCGCAGCTCACGATCTTAAGGTCGGAGGGCGCCGTGTATTTGCACGAAGCGCTGCGCCAGGGGCATACGTACAAGGGTCAGCCATTGGGCGCTGATGCAGGCCTTGGCAGCGGTGCCGCGTCCACAGTCTCGCTGGACCGCTTCACGTCGAAGGGCCGGACTGCCTTCGCCTGGACCCGGGCCATCTCACGAGAGACCGGAAGCTTCTACATCAACGGCGTACGTGATCGCCCTGTACCCGACGTGATGCACACTCTCTCGTTTGAACAGCTCCGCTTTCGCGGCCGGGCCGATCTTTTCGGCCGGGCGACGCTGACAGCAAACCTGAACCGATACTTCCAGTCCGACGTTTTCAACCTCGGCGTACAGCTGGGAACGAGCGTCCGTTTTTGAGTCACCCAAATGGCAGCAACGACGCGCGGTCTTATCCCGGCCGCGAGCTCGAGGCCATGGATTTCGCCGAGAACTATCATGCGTGGATTCTGGATGAGATCAGGGTTAGTCTGGGCAGGAATGTCGCTGAAGTCGGAGCCGGCATTGGCAGCATCTCCAAGCTGCTGCTCAGCGAGCCCATTGGGCGACTGACGGCGTTCGAGCCATCGCCCGACCTCTTTGCTTCACTCGAAAAGCAAGTGTCCACTGACAAGCGTGCAACTGCGGTCAACGACTACTTCTCCGCTTCGCATGGGGCTGCTCCATTCGACTCGGTGGTTTACCTGAACGTCATGGAGCACATCGAGAATGACATCGGCGAGATGCGAAACGCATTTGCCGGATTGAAGTCGGGTGGACACTTGTTGGTATTCGTGCCCGCGCTGCAGGGACTGTATAGCGAGTTCGACAAACGTATCGGACATTTCCGCCGTTATTCCCGCCGTGAGCTCCAGACCAAGGCCAACACAGCAGGGTTCACAGACGCGAAGATCCGCTACTTCGATGTGGCGGGAATAATTCCCTGGTATGTGAACTTCGTGCTGCTCAAGAACACGCTTCAGTCAGGTGCGGTGTCAGTGTACGACAAGCTCGTCGTGCCGGTGATGCGGGTGGTGGAAAAAATCGCGGCGCCGCCGATCGGGAAGAACCTGCTTATGATTGCGAGGAAACCCTAGCGACTACTCGCCAGCGCTGAGTCTTGGGCGGCGGGTAGGATTGTCCGACGAATCCACAACCATAACGCGGTGGCTCAGGTACTGGGCCGACCTGCGCTTTTCCGGATCGAACGCAGCGGGCAGATCCCTGAAAGCCGTCCCGGAATCCGTGATCATGTTGAAGCGGATAAGGTGAAAGAGCGCAGCCACTCCGTCTTTCCATCCGATTTTCTTGGCCTGCAGCTTGGTGCGCGGATAGTAGTGTATCGGCAGCTCACAGATTCTGGCCGCTGTTTTTGCGAGGTAGGCAGTTAGTTCGACCTCGATTCCAAACCGGTTGGACTTGAGCTGCATTGACTTGAGCAGGTCCGCTCGAAAGATCTTGTAGCAGGTCTCCATGTCCGTGAGATAAATCCCGGAAAGGAGGTTGCTCATCAGCGTGAGGCTGCGATTGACGATGTAATGGTACGTGCGGTGCACCTGCGCGGTGTTTGGCCTGAAGCGACTGCCATAGACCACGTCAGCACGGTTATCCAGTAACGGCTGCAGGAGGGAGGGAACGTCCTCGGGATCGTACTCGAAGTCGGCGTCCTGGATCATGATGAGCTCACCGCGCGCTTCCTGTATCCCGCGGATTACAGCGGCTCCCTTCCCCTGATTTGTCTTCTGCTCGAAGATCCTGATGCTTTCGCGCTCAGTGTACCTGCCCAGTATTGCGAGAGAGTCATCGGTG
>JBKJPM010000091.1:0-5290 GCA_046595175.1 Gemmatimonadaceae bacterium | reverse complement strand
AACATTCCGATGAGTTCGAGGCGGGTCGCTTAATGGGTCTCAGTGTCCGCGGAATAATGCAGTGAAAGCCGTAATCCTCGCGCGCGGACTTGGAAAACGCATGCGTGCCGAGAGTCGACAGGCAACGCTCGACGATACGCAGCAGAAGGCCGCGGATACAGGTGTAAAGGCAATGATTCCTGTCGGCCGTCCCTTCCTGGATTATTCCCTCAGTGCGCTGGCGGATGCCGGGATCGAAGACGTTTGCCTGGTAATAGGTCCCGAGCATCAGACGGTCATCGACTACTATACAGGTCCCGGAACTCCGAGGCGTGTCCGTGTCACGTTCGCGATGCAGCAGGAGCCGCTCGGTACCGCGGATGCCGTGCTTGCCGCCAAGAGCTACTCGGACGGCGGGGGTTTTCTCGTCCTGAATTCCGACAACTATTATCCTGCCTCCGCCCTGTCTGCACTGTGCGCCGCGACTCAGCCCGCGATTGCGGCATTCGCAGCCGATGCGCTGGTCCGGCTAGGCAACGTTACATCCAATCGTCTTCAGCGATTCGGTGCGCTCGAGTTCGGCAGCGACGACTTTCTTTCTCGCATCGCCGGCGACCCGGAACGCGCACGGGCATCCGGAGGAGGCATCATCTATTGCAGTCTCAACTGCTGGTCCTTCACGCCGCTGATTTTCGATGCATGCGGGAAAGTGACCAAATCGGCGCGGGGGGAATACGAGCTTACCCAGGCGGTGCAGCTCGCGATCGACACGATGGGCTACAGGATCCGGGTAGTAACCCTGCATGAAGGTGTTCTCGATCTTTCCACTCGCGATGATATCCCCGCGGTGACGAATCGTCTCTCAAACTTTAGTTGCGACCCGTAAATTTCGTGTTGCCCCTATCATGTTCTGGCTCTCACTCACAGCAACGCTCAAGATCGCGCGCAGTCACACTACTTAACGGGACACTGCAATGCTACTCGGACTCCGTACTGTGGTCTTCAAAGTCTCTGATCTCGAAAAGGCAAAGAACTGGTACTCCCAAGTGCTCGGCATCAATCCGTACTTCGACCAGCCTTTCTATGTCGGATACCAGGTCGGCGGATTCGAGCTCGGACTTGATCCTTCATCTGAAAACAGAAGGCCCGGTCTCGGCGGATCCACCGCTTACTGGGGAGTCGACGATCTCGCAGCCAGTCTCGCAAAACTGGAAGCGCAGGGAATAAATCCGCTCGTCCCGCTCCAGGAGGTCGGCGAAGGTATCAAGGTCGCTACCATCCAGGATCCCTTCGGAAACGAAATCGGACTGATCGAGAACCCTAACTTCAAGGCAACATGAAAATTTTCCGGATTGGCACAGCCTGAGCTAGCCTTTCCCCACCCTCTCTCCCGTAGCACGGTCAAAGAAGTGCGACTTCGCCAGGTCGAAGGCGAGCGTGATCGGCTCGCCTATCCCTGGAAGTGGCTGCGGTGCAACGCGAGCCACGACGTTGTAACCGCCTAACGCCGCGTATACGAATACCTCATTGCCCAGCGCCTCCACAATATCAAGTCGCGCTGGAGCTGTAATCGGCGGATGAACAATCGTCGACTCACCGGCAAAGAGCGCGACACCTGATCCAGGCACTACCGAAACATCCTCCGGCCTGATTCCAAGCGTCACCTCCTTTCCCTCGAAACCCTCCATTCTCTCGACGAGGCTGGACGGAAGGTCAAGTGTAAAAGCATCACGCTCCGCGACAAATTTCATCGTGTTGGAACGTATGAGGCTCCCGTTTGCAAAGTTCATCCCGGGACTCCCAATGAATCCGGCTACGAACCGATTCCGCGGATGGTCGTAGAGATTCATCGGAGCATCGATCTGCTGCACATGGCCATTGTTCATAACCACTATACGGTCACCCAATGTCATCGCCTCAACCTGATCATGCGTTACGTAGATCATCGTCGCGCCGAGGTCCTGGTGCAGCTTCGCAATCTCACGACGCATTTGTACTCGAAGCTGGGCGTCGAGATTGGACAGAGGCTCGTCAAAAAGGAAAACTTTTGGTTCCCTTACGATTGCGCGCCCGAGTGCAACACGCTGTCTCTGCCCTCCAGAAAGCTGCTTTGGCGTGCGATCCAGAAAAGCTGTTATTCCGAGAATCTCTGCAGCCCGGTTCACCCGTTCGTCGATCTCGCCGCGAGGCCTTCCGCGCAGCTTCAACGCAAAAGCGAGATTATTCCGCACTGTCATGTGCGGATAAAGTGCATAGCTCTGAAAAACCATCGCGATGTCGCGGTCCTTGGGCGGCACATCGTTCACGAGACGCCCGTCGATAGAAAGCCTGCCCGCACTTATGGACTCGAGACCGGCGATCATCCGGAGAGTAGTGCTCTTTCCGCAACCCGACGGCCCCACAAGAACGACGAATTCGCCGTCGGCGACGTGAAGGTCCACCCCATGCACTGCCACCTGGTCGGTGGTTCCCTGATAGATTTTGCGAATGCCTTCAAGAGTTACGCTGGCCATCTTCCCTCAGCTTCAATATGAGTAGTACGGAGTTCAACTTTCCGGCGGACTTCCTCTGGGGTGCCGCGACCGCAGCGTACCAGATAGAGGGGTCGCCTCTGGCTGACGGTGCGGGGCCGAGCATCTGGCACCGGTTCTCTCACACACCCGGCATGACCGTTAACGGACACACGGGAGACGTCGCGTGCGACCATTACAACCGGTATGAGTCCGACATCGCGCTGATGGGTGAGCTCGGACTCAAAGGTTACAGGCTTAGTGTTTCGTGGAGCCGCGTGTTTCCCGAAGGACAAGGACGCCTTAATCCTGCCGGGCTGGATTTCTATTCGAGGTTGATCGACCGCCTGCTTGAAAATGGAATCACTCCCAATGTGACGCTCTATCACTGGGACCTTCCGGCCGCGCTCGACGACAGGGGAGGTTGGCTCAACCCCGATATTGCGGAATGGTTTGGCGACTATGCGAGCACGGTGTTCGATGCGCTTGCAGACAGGGTACCGATGTGGTCGACGATCAATGAGCCACTGGTTGTGATGGACGGTGGCTATATGCACGGGAATCTCGCGCCCGGGCATCGCAATATGTACGAAGCGCCGATCGTTACCCACAATCTCCTGAGAGCTCACGGCCGAGGGGTGCAGGCGTTCAGGGCGAGGGGCTCGAGCAATGGAAGAATTGGACTCGTGACCAACCTGGAACCGCGATATCCCGCTTCCAACTCGGCCGAAGATATAGCCGCAGCGAATCGAGCGGACGCTTACGGAAATCGACAATACCTCGATCCGGTGTTCCTTGGCTCCTATCCGGCGGAGCTCAGGGAAATCTTCGGAGACGCATGGAATGAATGGCCGGCCGAGGACATGAAGCTGATTCATGAACCGATTGATTTTCTGGGTGTCAATTATTACTCGCGTACCGTCTCGCAACACGACCAAGGGAACCCGCCGATAAATGTCAGCGCTGTTCCGCAGGTGGATAGCCTGCACACCGACATGGGCTGGGAAGTTTTTCCAGCCGGGCTTACACGCATTCTCACGTGGGTCAAAGCGCGTTACGGTGACATTCCCATCTACATCACCGAGAACGGATCGGCGTTCTCCGATGCTCCGACCTCCATCGACGGACGAGTCCACGACCCCGACCGGCTGGAATACTTGCGGTGTCATCTCCAGGCCGCTCATGCTGCAATTCAACAGGGAGTGAATCTTCGCGGATACTTCGCGTGGTCGCTGCTCGACAATTATGAATGGAGCTACGGCTATACCAAACGGTTCGGTATTGTCCACGTGGATTACGACAGCCAGGTAAGAACCATCAAGGACAGCGGACGGTTCTACGCGAATGTGATTCGCTCGAACGGAAGCATTCTCCGTGAGCCTGTTGCGACAGAGGCCTGAAAAGTTCATCCCTCAGTATCTCAGCATGAGAACGGCAGGCAACTCTCTCACCCTGATCTCACCGGCCACAGGGAGTGAAACTCCGTTCAGCAGAATCTCGCGCGGCTTGCCTGAAAGGGGCGGATCAATGACGAGCCCACCAGGAGGCAGGCGCAATCCCTTCTCGATCCTTATTTCGAGCACATTCGAACGGGCGCGCATGGAATAACTGAGTGGTCCATAGTGCGTGGAAAGGCCTTCGATTTTTAGGCCATTGTCTTCACGTACCCAGTCTTCCTTAATTCCGGCGGCAATTACGAGCGAAGAGTCTGCCTCACGCTCATAGGCGAACATGTCGAGTACCGACCTGATGTAATCGGAACCCACCCATGTGTGTGGCATGTCGCCGATGAAACGCGCCGTATCCTCGTTTGCCCACACGACCTCCGCCCACTGGTGCCATTCCCTGGGGCGCTGGCCCTTAAAGAGAAAATCGACAAGCTGGTGCGCGCGAGTCTTTTCGCCAAGCCGAACGAACGTGCCTACCACGCGCCACTCATAGGGAGTGTAGATGACCCACGGGTTGATGCCATCGCGCCGCTTTGTGAAATCTTCATAATACTTGTCAAAGGTTCGGCGAATAGCCGGCTCCAGCGGTCCACCCAGCTCACCCCCAGGGTTCACTCCGATGGTAGTGGAAGTGGCATCGAAATCACCGAGCTCCGCTGCGCCAGGTATGTAGTCGATGCGATGGCTGGTCATCGCGAGGGCGATGGAGCGACGCAGGTCAGCTTGAAACTGATCACGCACCGTCGCATAACGCGCGGCCTCGGGCTTCCCAAGGATCCGCGCAATCTCAACAGCGTCCTTGAATCCTCGCAGCGCGAAGAAGTCATCCCAGTAGGAATGCATTGGCTTGGCCGAATAACCCTCGTGGCTGATGGACTGGGGAAGAAGCCCGAAGAAAACCCTGTTATCCGGAGTCTGAAAGTTCGCGGTGGTTCTCGACATGCGGAGCGAGTCCATGAAGGCGAAAGCCTTTGCGACATGGGGCCAAATGTGCATCAGCGTCGCGCTGTCACTCGTGTGCCGGAAATATTCCGCAGCGAGATAAATAAACTCACCGTGGCTGTCGTTCTCGGGAACCGGATCCGCTCCCCGTGAATCCACGCAGCACGGGACCTTGCCGTTGGCGAACTGAAACCCCGCGTACCACTCCAGGAACTCGCGCACCTCTTTCGCGTGGCCGAGCCGGAGGAGAGCTGCCGAAGTAAGCGAGCCGTCGCGAATCCAGGATCGTTCATACGAGCGCGAGCCGGGCTGGATTGCCGGCCCGTCGCGATTGATGAGGATGTAAGCAAGGTTGGAGCGAATGGTTTCCGTGATACGTGATGCTTGCCGAGGCAGTTGGATGCGAACTTT
>JBKJPM010000208.1:0-6371 GCA_046595175.1 Gemmatimonadaceae bacterium | reverse complement strand
CTCACTTCCCGCGGCATTCCTGCGTTGGGCTGTGCACTCAGTTTCCGGCGGGTAACCGGAGACATTTTTTCGATTGCGTCGAGAATCGTCTGCGGGCCCACTGAGCAGTTCAATCCGATTATGTCTGCGCCATACGCGTCGAGAGACTTTGCGATATCCTCTGGCGAGACCCCGTAAGGCGTGAGGCAATCCGATCCGATCGTCATCTGCGCGATGATCGGCATGTCTGGATCGATCTCCTTGGCCGCTAAAATCGCCTGCTCGATTTCGCGCAGGTCCGCAAATGTCTCAAGAATGAAAAGATCGACGCCGCCGTCTTTTAGTCCATTCAGCTGTTCCGCGAACATCTGCCGGGCTTCAAGAAGACTTGTCGGACCGTAAGGCTCAAGACGGATTCCGAGCGGGCCCACAGCGCCGGCAACGAGCACGTCATCTTCAGCCACGCTGCGCGCAAGCTTGGCGGCCTCACGGTTTATCTCGGTTACCTGAGACTGCAGACCGTACTGCGTCAGCTTCGCGCGGCTTGCGCCAAAGGTGTTCGTCTCGATGACTTCAGCACCGGCTTTGATGTATGCCTTGTGAACATCGCGAATGAGGTCTGGAGCGCGAAGGTTGAGCTCGTCGTAGCATTGGTTGATGAAGACGCCTTTTGCGTAAAGCTGCGTTCCCATCGCGCCATCGAAGACGATTACCTGAAATGGATCCAGGAGGCGATCCAGCAGCACTTTGCGATTGCTCATGTGGGTGTTCCCTCGGTACCGCGAACAGCGTAATACTTCGCTTCAGGATGGTGGATGATGATCGCCGCCGTGGACTGCTCGGGCAGGAGCTGGAACGCTTCGGTCAAATCCATTCCCAGTGTTTCGCGCGCGGGCAGCAGCTTGAACACGACTGCGTGATCGTCGAGGTCCGGGCATGCACCGTATCCCCACGAATACCGCTTTCCATCGGGAACGCCGAGTTCGTTCTTGATCCTGCGGTGCATCCACTCGGCAACAGCTTCAGCGGCCTCGACCGCCAGGCCGTGCGAGTAGTAGGCTTCCGTATATTCGTTCCTGCCCTGCAGCTCCTCGAAGCGCCTGGTGGATTCGCGGCCTACAGTTACAATCTGGAGGGGAATCACATCGACAACCCCCGAGTCGACCGAACGTACATAGTCGGCGAGGCAGAGCCGTTCACGTCCGACCATGCGCGGAAAATGGAAGCGCGCAATCTCGCGCAGCGAGCCACCGTCGCTGGAGTACGCGGCGGGATCGTAGATGATGATGTCATTGCCCGCGGACTGGGAGGGGAAGTACCCGTAAACAGCTTCCGGTTTCACCCATCCATTGTTTTTCGCGTCGGCCTTGAGACGTTTTAGCGCTGGCTCGAACTCCTCACGAACTGTCCTGTCGTACTGGTCGCCCGACCCGCGCGCTCCCCACTGAAGACGGTACAGCTCGTCGAGGTCGAGCAGGTCGAACACTTCATCTATCGGGATGTCGTGCAGCGTGCGCGTTCCCCAGAACGGCGGAGTGGGAACCGGGTTGTTGGCGGCAATGTCGCTGCGTGTTCCTGCATCTTCTCCGCTCCGGATGTCCTTGCCGACATTCGTGCGAAGGAATACGTCGTCCCGTGCGTCCTTGAGGTTCTTGTCCATAAACCCTTTTCGAGCGGCCGGATCCTGGAGTCTATCCATTGTTTCCAGTCCTTCGAACGCGTCCTTGCAATAGAAGACGCCCGAGTCGAATGCGCGCTCCCCGTCCACGAACAATGCGCGCCGTCCGAAGCGTCGATTGATGGCTGCACCGCCAATGAGAACGGGAATATGCATTCCGCGCCGATCCATTTCCTGCACACACAGAGGCATCTGCTTCGAAGTTGATACAAGCAGCGCGCTCAACCCGATCGCATCGGCGCCGACCTCTTCCGCCTTTTCGAGAATCGTGTTGACCGGAACCTGCTTGCCCAGGTCAAAGACTGTGTACCCGTTGTTGGAAAGGATCGTATTGACGAGTGACTTGCCGATGTCGTGAACGTCTCCGTAAACAGTCGCAAGCACAACCTTTCCTTTGGTGTAGCCTTCGGCCTTCTCGAGAAACTGCTCGAGGTGCTTCACGGCTTTTTTCATGACTTCGGCTGACTGGAGCACGAAGGGCAGGATCAGCTCACCAGCCCCGAATTTATCGCCGACTTCCTTCATGGCTGGAAGGAGAACTTCATTGAGCAATTTCACCGGGTTCTCGCGAACGCCGGCGGAATCCAGAACATCCTCGATCCCTTCTTTCTTGCGGTGGAGAATCATCCAGTGGATTTTCTCCCCGGGACTCATTCCGGCAGTCGGATCTTCGCGCTCAACTCCGACCGCAGCGCCCGAGCTTCCCGTCTTCGAGAAGTACTCGATGAATTTCTGGAGAGCATCCGGCGACGTGTTGTACACCAGGTCGTCTGCAAGCTTTCGTTCTTCCGGAGAAATCTCCGCGTATGGCCGAATGTGGGCAGGATTCACGATTGCGGCGTCCAGCCCCGCAGCGACGCAGTGGTGCAGGAATACGGAGTTGAGCACGCCACGAGCTTCAGGTGTGAGCCCAAAGCTGACGTTGGAAACTCCAAGGATCGTCGAGACTCCCGGCAGCTCGCGCTTGATGAGACGAATGCCTTCAATTGTCTCGTGTCCGGAGTCAATCCATTCAGCGTCTCCGGTGGCAAGCGTGAATGTGAGCGCGTCGTAGATGATGTCTTCCGCCGCGAGTCCATATTCGCCAACGACGATATCATAGATCTTCTTGGCAACTTCCAGCTTTCGCTCACGCGTTTTGGCCATTCCCACTTCGTCAATCGTGAGCGCGATTACGGCTGCGCCATGCTTCTTGACGAGCGGAACAACCGAGTCGATGCGCTTCCGTCCATTCTCCATGTTGATGGAGTTGACGATCCCGCGTCCCGGGATGTGCTCCAGCGCCGCCTCGATGACGTCGGCTTCCGTGGAGTCAATCACGAGCGGAGTTTCCACGCTCATGGACAGGAGTTTTACGACCTTGGACATCTGCTCGGCTTCATCGCCGCGCTCGGTGAGTGCGACGCACACGTCCAGGACGTGTGCGCCCGAGTCCACCTGCTCGCGCGCAACGTCGAGAATCCCCTCGTAGTCGTCTGCGAGGAGGAGTCGCTTCACCTTGCGCGAGCCCTGCGAATTCACCCGCTCCCCAACCAATAGAGGCGGCGGATCCTGGTGCAGAGTGATTGCGCGCATGGCGGAGCTGACCCGCGCAACGTGTTGCGCCTTGTGCCGGCCTTTTGCCTTGTCTTCGGCGATCTTTACAGCTTTGACGATCGCATCGAGGTGTGCCGGAGTAGTTCCGCAGCACCCGCCGACGATGCGAACACCGAACTCTCCGACGAATTCGGAGAGCGCAGCAGCCATCGGGCCGGGCTCGAGCGGATATATCGCTTCACCGGTTCCGGTATTGAGCGGCAGTCCCGCATTCGGAATAACCGAGAGGGGCAGCGTCGCGTGCTCCGATAGATATCGAATTGGCTCGCGCATGTGTTCCGGGCCGGTAGAGCAATTCAATCCGATGACATCCACCTTGAGGGCTTCGAGCGTTGTCATCGCGCTGGCGATGTCGGTCCCGAGTAGCATGCGTCCGGAAATGTCGAGCGTCACCTGAACCTGCAGCGGAACGCGCCGGCCAATCTCGGCGAACAGCCTTTCGATTCCCGTGACAGCGGCTTTGACTTCGAGGATGTCTTGCGATGTTTCGATCAGGAGAACGTCGACCCCGCCTTCGACCAGGAACCCGGCCTGCTGGTAGAAATTCTCAGCGAGTTCCTCGAACGTGATGTTCGAAAGCACAGGGTCGGAGCTCGAGGGAAGCATTCCAGTCGGGCCCATCGATCCAGCGACGAAGCGGGGTTTGTCGGGTGTCGAAAATTTGTCAGCTGCCGCCCGGGCGAGCTGTGCGGCGGTAACATTGACGGCGCGTGTCTTGTCGCCGAGCCCCCATTCTTCGAGGCGCCGCGGAGTAGACTGGAAGGTGCAGGTTTCTACGACATCGCAGCCGACTTCGAGGAAGGATTCATGAATTGCGGTGATGACATCCGGTCGTGTGAGGACGAGGTTGTCATTGCAGCCTTCCAACGACTTACCGCCAAAATCTTCGGGGGAAAGGTTGAAGCGCTGGATCGATGTCCCCATCGCGCCGTCATAGACGAGCACGCGCTTGGCGAGTGTGGACAGGTAGAGCGAATCACTGGAGCGAGCGGTCATGTGGTTTAAAGGTCTATCTATTGTATGAAGTCTCATTGACTCATGGACGCAAAAAAGCCCGGCGGTTGCGCCAGGCGGGACGCTTTAGCTGATTATTTAACGTGGCCGCAATTTGCCGAAAATCGCCACGGACTGATCTATTGTACGTCTTCTATAGTAATGAGTAGGGCGGGTTTTTCACAAGGTCCAGACCTAGGGAGGCCCCTCCACTGGCTCAGAGCCACCTTAAGTTGAGACAATGCGTATTTGGGATCTACCACCCGAAATCCTTTGCCGGCAGCATCTGCTTGGCGAGCACCGGGAGCTGCACGGCTTGTGGAATATTCTGACGCTTGGAAAGCGCGGATACAGTCTGCATCCCGAAACGCTGAGGTGGGTTGGGAAACAAGCGGCGCTGTATGCGCGTCACCAGGCGCTGGTTGATGAAATCCAAAAGCGCGGATACAATCACAATTCTCCGCTCAACAAGAAACTCGCGACGGGGAAACGCAAACAGTCCGAGTTTTTAATCAGTCCGCGTGGACAGCGAAAACTTTTGCGGGAAAAGGGGTGCGACTGCCGCGGTTCATCCAATCGAAAGAAATAGATTCTGCAATAGACCGAGTGCGAAATATGCGATGATAGGAGTAATGTCGATCATCCCAAGATTCGGGATGATCTGCCGTAGGGGTTTGAGAATGGGTTCAGACAGCGCGAAGGCCCAACGCACCCAAGGTGAGTAGGGCGAGATGGGGAACCAGGAGCAAAGCACCCGCACAATCAGCGCAGCGCGCAGAATGTTGAATGTCCACAATACGAGCAGACGGTACAAACCACCCGGCCCACTGTTGATTGCAAAGTCCGCAATCATAATCTGCTCGATCAGATAATTCGCCACATTGATCAGAACAATCCCGCCGACGACGGCCGCGGCCAGAGCCCAGAGCGGCGCACTGCTCGGCAAGCCACCTGCGCGTACGACACGTCGTTCCATCGGAGCAACGAGCGGGTCGACTCTGGATCTGCAGAATCTCGCCAGTGCGCTGAATGGCCCGACCTTGCGTGTGCGCACGGCCCAGTCAAGCAGGAACAGCACGGCCAAAACAGCAACGACCGCCAACACGATCAATCGTATGACGGTCATCGCTGTCGCAGCGCCATATGAGACTTCGTTCATTACCTGAAAGTTAGCGTCATCCCGAGATTCTTCACTAGAAACGCGAAGCGGTCAGCGGCTTCATCCAGCGCCTTGCTCGTTGGCTTGCCAGCACCGTGGCCCGCATCTGTATCAATCCGGATCAGAGTCGGCTTGGCGCACGACTGCGCGGCCTGCAGCGTTGCCGCATACTTGAATGAATGGCCGGGCACGACCCGATCATCGTGATCCCCTGTCAGGACAAGCGTTGCCGGGTAGCAGGTGCCTGGCTTGATGTTGTGCAAAGGTGAATATGCATACAGCGTCTTGAACTGGTCCGGTTTATCCGCCGAACCGTAGTCCGAAGTCCAAGCCCATCCGATCGTGAACTTCTGGAACCGCAGCATGTCCATCACGCCAACCGCGGGGATCGCGGCGCCGAAGAGGTCGGGTCGCTGATTCAGGACCGCGCCAATGAGAAGGCCTCCGTTGGACGCACCTGTTATCGCGAGCTTGGGCGTTGAAGTGTACTTCTCCTTTATCAGGTACTCCGCCGCTCCAATGAAGTCGTCGAACACGTTCTGCTTCTTCGCCAGCATTCCGCCTTCATGCCATGCGCGGCCATACTCGCCGCCACCGCGCAGATTCGCTGATGCGTACACGCCGCCCATCTCCAGCCACACAAGCCGGTTGGTTGAAAATCCCGGCGTCTCGGAAACATCGAATCCGCCATAACCGTACAGCAAAGTTGGATTAGTCCCATTCAGCTGCACGTCCTTTCGCGTGATGATGAACATCGGGACGCGCGTCCCGTCCTTGCTGTTGTAGAAGACCTGGCGTGTTTCAAACCTGCTCACGTCAATCGTCGTCTTCGACTCCTTCCACACTTCACTCTTCTTCGAGCCGACGTCGAACCTGTAAATTGATTTTGGGCGCAGGAATGACGTGAATGTGTAAAACATCTCATTGTCATCGTCAGTGCCAGCGATGTCGTCTGCGCTGCCGAGA
>JBKJPM010000288.1:0-11219 GCA_046595175.1 Gemmatimonadaceae bacterium | reverse complement strand
TTCCTGTTGCACTCGCATGGATAGGCGTGGTTGCATCTGCGTTGCTGGTTGTCGTACTCCCGCTGCAGCTCGCCGGATTTGTGAGCGGAACGATGCTCATCTGGATTCCGATGATTTTCTTCGAGGTGCCTCTTGCTCTCTGGCTTATCGTGAATGGTGCTGAGCCGAGGCTGACAAGATGAAAGCCCTCCTCTTTTTTCATATTGTGGTCGGATCGCGATGGTTCTTTTCCTGGGAGCGGAGATAGTGTTTGAGATGGAAACCAGACCCTTGGAGGTCACATGAGCGCTTTTGCACTAACAGACGAACAACGCAGCTGGGCGAGAGTCATTGGGTTTGCATACCTGTTTGCAATCCCAACCTCGCTCTTTGCAGAGTTCTTCGTATATGGAAGGTTGATAGTTACCGGAAACGCTGCTGCCACTGCGCAGAACATCATGTCACATCCCCAGCTTTACCGGCTGGGAATTGCAAGCAACCTGAGCGCATTCATAGTGGATGTTCTCCTGATCGTGGGCCTCTATGTGGTTCTCAAGCCGGTAAACAGGAATCTTGCTCTGGCAGCGCTGATTTGGAGGGTGATTGAAACCACGCTCCTCATTGTCAGCACTCTCTCGGATTTCGACGCACTGCGCCTCCTGGGCAGCGCGGAGTACACCAAGGTTTTCGATGCTGGCCAGCTCGCCAACCTCGCGCGCTTTTCGTTGAGCGGACAGGGCGCAGCTTACACCTTGGCTCTGCTCCTTGCAGGGGTTGGATCCACCCTGTTTTGCTATCTCTGGTACCAATCACGCTACATCCACCGCGCCCTCGCAGCTTTCGGAATATTCGCTTCAGTGCTGATGGCCACCTGCATGTACATCGGAATCATCTTCCCGGACTTTCTCAAGGTTGTTTCAGTGACCTATTACGGGATGCCCATTTTTATTTTCGAGCTTGTGATGGGAGTTTTGCTGCTCTTCAGGGGACTTTCACGTAAACCTTCTCTGCAGGTGTCGTAGAGGTTCCTTACCCGAGTGCTGAAATAACCCATCATCGCCAAGTGGCGAATATCGGCCTATTTTCTTGCATCCTCTTATGGAGCTCCAAAATGGATTTGATCACCTGGCTCATTGTCGGCCTCGTCGCCGGCCTGCTTGCATCACTGGTGATGGGTGGAACTGGTTACGGACTTGTAGGTGACATCATCATCGGAATCATCGGTGCATTTGTCGGCGGCTGGATTTTCAGGGCGCTTGGAATCGCCTCACCGATAGGTGGAATTGGAGGGACGATCCTCGTCGCGTTCATTGGTGCAGTGGTTCTGCTGTTCATACTGCGTCTGCTGAAGCGCAGTCGGAAAGTTTAAAGGGCGCGACCTGACGGGCCATGCACCCCGAATTGGGTAGGGGTAAGTGCATAGCGAACTAGCCAGTAGCAGATTAGCGGCTACTGGCTAGTGTTGAATTGCTATTCACAACTGGCTGCCCATCCAGCCGAAATGCCAATCTGATTCTACTTCGACGGGTCGAACCGAACAGCGTGAGATTTCCCATCATTCGCGATGGCCCAGCCAGTAAGAACTCCGTGCTTGTTCAAGCCGCCAATGACTGTGTCATGGCCGAGTGATCCGAGGTCGATCACACCGCCGCCCGCAAACCATTTGACTGCGTGCTTGCGTCCTGATGCATCGCTCGCCCAGCCATAGACGTTTCCGTCTTTGTCGGCATCCCACGCGACGCTGTATTTCCCGCCCAGTGTTCCGAGATCCACAAGGCCGAGCGCGGCGCTCCACTTCCATGCATGCAGGGGTACGTCGCCCGGAAATGCCGCAACGGGACTTGAACGTCGCTCTCCCGGGAGTGGAGCCCGTGTTTCGGAAGCGCCGATCACGAGGCCTTCGTCACTGATGTAGGTCACGCCAATCCGTGTTGTTGGTCCCACAAAAAGCTGGGGAATAAGCGTCGTGGTACCAGTCTCATCGTCATGGACGAATGCGTTGGTCCTCGGAGTCGGGACACCTGGCGCCAGCGAAGTAACCGTTCCCGCGATAACACCCCATTCATTCACGTCGGCGCCATTACTGGCAGTGATGTTTCGGCCAGGCACTGACAGCGAGAGCAGCTGCGCACCCGTTTTTTCAGTCCAGATAAATGCGGACGATGTTCCCGTTCCAAATCGGGTACCGGCGATTGCGCCGCGATCATTACTACCGAGAGTCGAGCCATTATTTGTGCCATCCAGGTAGAAAAATCCGTCTTTGTCCGTGTACGCGGCCGCACGCTGAATTCCGGGACCTAGCAGGACAGATCCATTCATCATTTGATGATCATTCGTGTTGAGCAGTAGAAATGGTCCGCCATCGAATGTGCCAAGATCCCTGAACCCATCCTTGTCGTTCCAGCTGAACGAACCGGGAGTGTTATTTGCGCGCGTAAATCTGCCGCGAATAGTTCCATACTTGTCTATGCCAAGCGCCTGCACACCGGCGGCAATTCCGAAGGTTCCGAGGTCTGTCACGGTGTAAGAACTCGCGTCTATTTTCGAGTCCGCCGAACGGATGAGAATATTCGGGCTTGGCGAACTGGTCGGATCACTGCAGGCGACCGCTGCAACTATGCTCACGACAAGTCCGAGATGCGTACGCCTGGTCATGTTGGGTAGGGGGCTGAGGGTTAGGGCGGTGCGGATAGTACAGGTTTGAACCTTCAGCTTGATTTGCCATACTGGCAAGCGATTTCTCAACCGGGCGTCCGAAACAACAGTATCGGCCATGATTCCAGCGATTGACCTTCCCGCTTTACAGAGGCAAACTTCAGTTCATGCAGAATGCAGAAACCGCCGCCTTTCAGGACCTCGAGAAATTGGTACGACGCCTGACCGAGGAACTCGCTTCGTTTAGAAAGCGCGCGTTGCAGGCCGAGGCCAAGCTCAAGTCATATGAGACAGCTGTGAAGGGAGAGGCCCCAACGCCCGAACGGGCGAAAGCACTTCAGAAAGAAAACCAGGAATTGAAGCATCGTCTCGAAGTTGCCGACACACGCGCCAAGGCGATGCTGGACCGTGTGCGATTTTTGAGACAGCAGCATGAGGAGGCAGCCTCGTGACCAAAGCAAAGAACGTGGTAAAGGTGTCCATACTCGGCGAGGAATACGCGATTCGCAGCGAGAACACTCCTGAAGAGACGCTCGCAGTCGCCGAGTATCTCGACGAGACAATCAAGTCCACGATGGGACCAGGTGGAGCAGCTGACAGCAAAAAGGCCGCGATACTAGCGGCCCTTCGCATTACCGGTGAACTGTTTGAAGCCCGTCAGGCATCGCAGTCTGTCACTGAATCCATGATTGCACTCAGCGATGAGATCAGACCTTTGCTTCCTCCAGCAAAGCGTTAGCAGTCGGGAGTGGGCTGGACACGGATCCCAGCAGATAGTCTATAACGTCGCCAGCCGCGTAGCTCGTGCGGCCAGACAGGAACGTTCCGATCCCGGTTAGATCATCACCGCTGGTAACCAGGACCGGCTCCTCGAAATCCCCGCGCAGCTGTGGGAGTCCCACATTGGCGGTGAGAGCGTTGCACAGGCACTGTCGCCCTTCAGTATCTGCGGCCAGTCCCCCTTTACGAACATAGTCTTCCACCGGCTCGGCGGCGCAGCGGTAGTCTGTTCGGCCATCAGCGCGCTTGAAAGCGATACGCAAATATCCGAGGTCGCATATTCGCTTGCGCTCCGGACCGCTGCCGCCTTTCGCGCCCCATCGCACGACTTTGAAGGGGTAGCCTGTGGGCGATGCGCGTGGATCGGTCATCACATCCACTTCGCCGCGCACTGCATGCTCCAGCACTTCACGCTTGATGTTTGCAGTGAAGCCGGATTCCTCGCAATATGCGAACAGGGTTCCGACCTGAATACCAGTAGCACCAATCTCCAACGCTGCAGCAAGGCGCTCCGGCGAACCGGCGCCTCCCGCCACCCAGAAAGGAAGACCAAGGTCACCAAGTTTCTTCAGGTCAACGTTGTCACGTTCCCCGTAAGTGGGCTCGCCTCGTTCATTGTAAATCGGCGAGCCGCGCGGTGGCGCGTTGTGACCGCCGGCCGTCCATCCTTCAACGATAAAACCATCTACGGCGCCGTTGGCTTTTCGGGCAAGAGTTGTCGCGAGTGAGTTCGCTGAAATGATCGGGAGAAAACGCGGGCGCTGAAGCGCGATGGTGGTGTCTACGCCCATCTCGCTCGGATTGAGAGTCAGGTATTCGGTCTCACCTGCGGCCAATCCCTCGACATCGAATCGCAATGATGCCAGGCTGTGAGTAGCGAGCGCGTCCAACGCGCCCGGTATTTCACGCGGAATTCCCGCGCCCATCAAGACGTAGTCCACACCTGCGAGCATCGCACCGTATAGTGACGCGAGGTTGGGCATCTGAACCTTGGTGAGAAAATTCACACCGACGGGATTCCCATGTCCTTCTTTCGCGAGATATACCTCGACAAAATTAGCGAGCATTGCGAGTTGATTGCGAGGCACGCTCACGCGCTGCTTGTATACGGGAATCAGTTTGTAGGGCTGGCCTTCTGGTCTGCCTTCCCGGAGGAAGTACCGGTTCAGTGTTGCTTCAACGACAGAGGGGAGGGGAAATTGCCGCATCGCGCGGCGCATGTGTCCGCCCGGGTCGCCATCCTGCAGGCGGCGCACGAAAACTGTGTCGAGTGCCGTGCCCGATACAACGCCAAGCTGTCCGCGCGCCGAGACAGCGTTGGCGAGTTTCCAGTTGGACACAGCTACTCCCATACCGCCCTGAATGATTCGGGGCAGGGGCGCTTGAGCGTTCATGTTTTCGTTTCCCAGAGATTGAACGCGTACGATAGGATTTCACGCCAGATCCGGAAGTCGGGGAATCAACCAGTGTTTTGTGGGGAATCCCCTGACCCACTGACGGATTAGAAACCGGCTAATGTTCGGACATGGCATTCATTCGTTCGGGAAAATCGACCGCCTCATGTCTGCCCGCTGAAGAGAGAGCACAATCTCTCGGAGAGGAGATTGCGAACAGTGTCAGCCATGGCACTGGTTTTATTGCGGCACTCATTGGAATTCCTTTTCTCGTCATCACGGCGATGCCGCAAGGCAGTGCTGCCGTGGTTGGAGCCGCTGTGTTTGCCTCGACGATGGCGCTGCTGTACCTGACCTCCACACTGTATCACTCGCTTGCACGAAATCGCGCCAAGCAAATATTCCAGATTCTGGATCATGGCGCGATCTACCTGCTGATCGCCGGGACCTACACTCCATTCACGCTCGGCGTGCTTCGCGGTGCGTTTGGCTGGACACTTTTCGGATTGGTATGGGCGATGGCACTCGCGGGAATTGCGCTCAAGGCATTCGCCGGCATTCGACACCCGCGCCTTTCCACCGCCATGTATCTCGCGATGGGATGGCTGATCCTCATTGCCGGGAAACCGCTTTGGGATTCAATGCCGGCCTGGGGACTATTCTGGTTGGCTGCGGGGGGAGTTGCATACACCGCCGGTGTGGGTTTCTACGCTGCCAAACGTATGCGATACGCGCATTTTGTCTGGCATCTCTTCGTGCTCGCTGGGACAGCATGTCACTTTATCGCGGTGCTTCGATACTCAGCGTAGCATAAGCAGCTGTTCGCTCTCTGCGCGTTGCTGCGACGTTACTCACGCTTGCAGAATGCCTCTCTTGGCCGGAAATTTGGCCGATGAATATTTCGGGCGCTGAGCCTGCATCACCATTTCCTGAGCGCCTCGCCGCCGCAATCGCCGATCGATACCTGATCCGTCGCGAGCTTGGAGCGGGCGGGATGGCCACCGTGTACCTGGCCGACGATATCAAGCACGACCGGCGGGTGGCGGTAAAAGTCTTGCGGCCCGAGCTTGCCGCGGTAATCGGTGCGGACCGGTTTCTCGCCGAGATAAAGACGACGGCCAATCTACAGCACCCACACATTCTGCCCCTGCATGATTCGGGGTCGGTTGACAGTTTCCTCTTTTATGTCATGCCGTATATCGAAGGGGAATCCCTGCGCCAGCGGTTGAATCGCGAACACCAGCTGCCTGTGGTCGAGTCAGTGCGTCTCGCAACGGAAATTGCGGGCGCGCTCGACTATGCGCACCGCCATGGGGTCGTGCATCGCGACATCAAGCCTGAAAACATTCTCCTTCACGATGGGCGCGCGCAGGTCGCCGATTTCGGAATTGCGCTCGCGGTGAGCACCGCCGGCACGAGAATGACCGAAACCGGTATGTCGCTCGGAACCCCGCACTACATGAGTCCCGAGCAAGCCATGGGAGAGCGCGAGATCACGGCGCGCAGTGATGTGTATGCTCTCGGCTGCGTGACATATGAGATGCTCGTGGGCGAACCGCCATTTACCGGGCCGACGGCGCAGGCGATTGTAGCGCGGGTAATGACCGAGGAGCCGCGAGGTCTTACCATACAGCGGAAGTCCATCCCGCTTCATGTTGAATCTGCGGTGCGAATCGCACTGTCGAAGCTGCCCGCTGACCGGTTCGCAACAGCCGCTGAATTCGCTGCCGCGCTGAATGATCCCTCGAGTACCACCGCAGCGATCGCATTTTCCCCGGCCGTGCGGAAGAAATCACGCAGGGAATTAGTTCTTGTGGGGGCACTCGCCTTGATTGGTGGGATCGGAGTTGGCGCACTCGTCAGGCGCCCTGCTGAAAGTTCGGATCGCGGTGTGGTACGCATGATGATGACACTGCCGGATAGCGGCGGCCTGGTCCCACTCGAGAACACCGGTATTGCGATATCGCCGGATGGAGAGCGCATCGCCTACATTGGCCCGTCGAAAACCGGAAGGATGCTCTGGGTGAGAGAGATGAACGACTTTCAGGGACGACCGCTGCCCGGAACCGAAGACGCCCAGGGACCATTCTTCTCCCCCGATGGGGAATTCATTGGATTTTTTGGGCGGGGCTCCAATACGTCCACACTGAAAGTCACTCCGGCTGCTGGCGGAGTGGTACGAACGGTCCGCACGGATTCAGTGTCTGCGTTCGGAGGAAGCTGGGGGGAGGACGGAAGAATCTATTTTGATTCACAGCGCGGAATCGGGAGTGTACCCGCGGAGGGCGGGCAGATAGTCATGGTGGCCCGTCCGGATACTGCAAGGCAGATGCAGGAACTGGATTTTCCGCATGTATTGCCGGGCGCGAAAGGGTTACTCGTGCAAATATGGAAAGGATCTCCGGCCCAGAACGAAATCGGAACAATAGATATAAAAACCGGAAAAGTCGTTTCGATCACCAAGGGCACATATGCGGTCTTTTTTCCTCCAAACCATTTGCTCTACGGGTCGGCGGAGGGACGGATATTTTCTGTTGAATTCGACGCAGCAAAGCTGGCCATCGTTGGCGAGCCGGTGCAGGTTCTCGACAATGTGCAGGGAGAGTCAACGAATGGAACCATGGACGTGGCGGTTTCTAAATCCGGGATTCTCATCTATGTGCCTGGCGCAGCAATAAATCGTGAAGTCATGTGGGTCGGGCGGGATGGGAAGCGGACTCGCCTCGATTCGTCATGGGCGGGCGCGTTCTCCAATCCGGCGCTTTCGCCGGACGGCGGCAGGCTAGCGGTCACAATAGCTGGCCTTTCGGATCAGGCTGTATGGGTGAAACGCTTGTCGAACGGGTCGCTTACCCGTCTGACTTTTTCCGGAAGCAGTGACCGGCCGGCCTGGGCGCCTGACGGACAGTCCGTCGCATATCTTGGCACCCGCCAGGGGAAAAGGTCCGCCTGGATTCGGAGGGCCGATGGGAGCAATGAAGAGCAGCTCGTGAATAAAACGGCCCCGAAGCTCGACGAAATCAGCTTCGCACCGGATGGTAGCACACTCATCCTTCGCACGCAGGGCACGACAGGGAATACACGTAAGCTTCTCATATCCACTTTGGGCAGCAACAGTACGCCGCGCCCGCTCGTTCATACGGATTTTGACAACTTCAGTGCCATTCTCTCACCCAATGGCAAATGGCTGGCGTATGTGTCGAACGAATCGCGGCAGGACGAAGTTTATGTCCGTCCCTTTCCGTCTGTAGATTCTGCGCGCTGGACGATTTCCTCTAATGGAGGAACTGAGCCACTTTGGTCGCACAGCGGGCGCGAATTGTTTTACAGGAGTCCGCGGGGGGAGATGATGCGCGTTGAAGTAACAGCGGGAGCCAATTTCCAGACAGGCGCCCCCTCAGCTCTTTTCACCGATGCCCAACTCATTTCGGACGACCGTCACCGAGGTTACGATATCAGTCCCGACGACCAGCGGTTCATCACAGTCGGCGGCGCCCAAAAAAATTCCCAGCTTATCGGCGTGGTTTTGAATTGGGGAAGTGAAATTCGAAGGCTGGGCAAGCGGAAGTAGCGCTGGAATGCACGCTCATGTAGTAAACCTCCGCGGTATGATCATTTGCTGGACTCATCCCCGGACCCCAGGCGCGGTCCCGGTGCTTCAACTTCCGGGAGAATTTCCGCCATTGCCGCTGCGCGCCGACCACGCTCACGATCTTCCTCCGACATCTCCGAACTCTCTGACTCCCCGGTCGCGTACAGGTCATGCTTGAAGCAAAAGCCCAGCACCAGAGCATGTCTCGCTTCAGCAAACGCCGCGCGATATACCTCCCACGCAATCTCGAGCGCAGCGCGCTCCGACGGCGAGACATCTAATCCGATGTCGGTCTTGCCATGCTGAGTCCAGAGTTTTCGCTTGGTCCCGAACAGGCGAATCGCAAGCTGTGAAAGGACCGCGCGTTCATCAACGTCGGAAGCGCTGATCCACACCCGCGCGAGTGGCGCCTCCAACGATCCGTCCAGGTCGGCCAGAGTCATGGAGTGCTTGCGCAACAACTTCTCTAGCAGGACCTCGGCGTTCTCCCGTTCGCCCCCCACGCCTTGCTGCGATAGCCGCAGGACCTTCAGCAGCCTGAGGCGAATGTTGTCAGTTGACATGGTATCAGCTCGGTTGGGATGATCGGGCATCTGATAGCATAAAGTCAGCCTTTGGGAAGGCTGTCAATTGGCCTGTCGCGGCTAACGGGGCATTGCTACCGTTCGCCAGACGGTGGTATTCTAAGCACATACGCGACGAACATATTCGGCGCGATGGGCCGCCTGTGACTGACCAAGTCGCGGGCCTAAATAGATATTTAAATGAACCTAACTGCAGTGTTTGCCGCTGTTGGCGTTGCTGTAGTTGTTATTGCCGCCGCAGCATTTTTCCTGATCGGACGCAAGCTGGGTGTCGCC
Source organism: Gemmatimonadaceae bacterium (assembly GCA_046595175.1). Taxonomy (GTDB): domain Bacteria; phylum Gemmatimonadota; class Gemmatimonadetes; order Gemmatimonadales; family Gemmatimonadaceae; genus UBA4720. Next base: position 1,959 of record JBKJPM010000288.1, on the reverse strand, counting down.
AATGAATTGAGGCGGCAAGCCCAGGCCCAGGCCACCGCGGAAGAGTCCGCGAAGCGGATTATTTCCGAAGCGGGCCGCGAAGCTGATACTATAAGAAAGAGTGCTCTCCTTTCCGGCAAGGAAGAGCTGATGCGTTCCCGCGAAGAATGGGAGTCCGAAGCCAAGAAGCGCCGCGAAGAGGTGGTTCGCGAAGAGAAGCGGGTAGACGACAAAGAGACCCAGCTAAACCGCAAATACGATCTGCTCGAGCAGCGTGAAAAGGACGCGCAGCGGATTGGAGCAGACCTCGAACGCCGTGCCGAGAAGCTGGGAGGACGCGAGAACGAGCTGGAGAAGATGATCTCCGAGGAGCGCCAGCGTCTCGAACAGCTGGCCGGACTTTCAGCTCAGGACGCCAAGAAAGAGCTGATTCATCGCCTTGAAGAAGAAGCCCATGCCGATGCCGCCAACAAGCTGAGAGAAATTCGCGAGACCGCCAAGCGCAGCGCCGATCGCGAAGCCAAGAAGATTATCTCGCTTGCCATCCAGCGAATTGCCGCCGAGCAAACTGCTGAAACGACTGTGGCCGCAGTAGCACTTCCGAATGACGAGATGAAGGGACGCATCATCGGACGCGAGGGACGAAACATTCGCGCGTTCGAGCTTGCGACCGGAGTGGACGTCATCATTGATGACACGCCTGATACGGTGGTCGTGTCGTGCTTCGAGCCCGTTCGTCGTGAAGTAGCGCGGCTTGCGCTTGAAAAACTTGTGGCCGATGGACGCATTCATCCGGGCCGCATCGAGGAAGTTGTCAACAAGTCCAAGCAGGAAGTGGATGTTGCGATTATCGAGACAGGTGAGCGTGCGGCCTATGAATCCGGCGTGCACGGTTTGCATCAGGAGCTGATTCGTCTGATCGGACGCATGCGCTGGAGAACCAGCTACGGCCAGAACATCCTGAACCATTCCAAGGAATGCGCGTGGCTGGCTGGAATCATGGCCGCAGAGCTGGGACTCGACGTTGCGATGGCGCGGCGGGGAGCGCTCCTGCACGACATCGGCAAGGTTCTCACGCACGAGCACGAAGGCACGCACGTCCAGCTTGGCGTCGAAATGGCGACGAAGTACGGCGAGCATCCGCTGGTCATTAATTGCATCGCCGCTCACCACGACGACGTTCCACACGAGAGTGAGATATCCGTGCTGGTGCAGGCAGCCGATGCTATTTCGGGGTCGAGACCCGGAGCTAGACGCGAAGCGTTCGAGACCTACGTCAAGCGACTTGAAGGACTCGAAAAGATTGCGAGTAGCTATCGTGGCGTTGAGAAAGTCTTTGCGATTCAGGCGGGAAGGGAAGTGCGCGTAATCGTGACGCCGGATGAAGTGGATGATGCGCGTATGACCAGCCTGAGCGAAGAGATTGCACGTCGTGTGGAGACCGAATTACAGTATCCGGGGCAGATCAAGATTGTTCTGATTCGGGAAACCCGTGCCGTGGACTTCGCCAGATAATGAATGCAGAAATAATTATTGAGCACATGATCGCCGGGTTCATGGCTGTCGATGGCAGCGGCGTCGTGAAGAAGGTAAATCCGCGTTTAGCGAACATGGTCCGCATTCCCGTTCGTGAAATCGAAGGCCGCTCTGTTTTTGATGTCATCCCGGACCTGGCGGGCAGCAGGGCCGAAGGAATGATGCGTGACGCCATAAAAGCAAAAACGAGTCGCCGCGTCGACATGTTTTCGCCGTCGCTCTATAACTGGTTCGAAATCATCGTCGTCCCAACCGATCCGGATGAGGTGTACCTATTCATTCGCGACGTAACTGACCGCGAGCGAGGCATCCAGACCGACGCGATGCGCGAAGCCCTGCGCCGAGTTCTTGGGGAGGCTCCCATAGCGATCACCATTATGGCGGGACCGGAACACCGAATTGAGATGATGAACAACGCCACACGCGCGTTGCTCGGCGGCCGCA
>JBKJPM010000201.1:0-5889 GCA_046595175.1 Gemmatimonadaceae bacterium | reverse complement strand
ACCCACCGCGAATACACCAGAGCGCATCTATGGAATCGTCCCTCAGGGCAGCATTCAAATCAGCTGCCCGCTCCATGTCACTACCGGCAAAATACGCTGACTTTTTTGCTGCATTAGCAGCCGCAACTGGAATCCACCCAAGGTCACGTGCGTTTTTTTCAGCAGTCTCAATATCGTCCCCGGCCCGCACCGGTCCCGAAGGGGACACTAGTGCAACGCGGGACTCTTGGCCGACGGCAGGGGGCCAGGCTGCAGCGGAGGTCGTCATTGGCATGGGAAAGGTTTCACAACCGAAATATCGCACAAGCGCTCAAACCGCGACCAGAACGCAGGAAACCGCTTCCTGAGGGGGACCCGCACTTTCTTACTTGCGTCCCGCCCTGCACAAGTCAGAATATCATCTAATGAAATTCGGCGCTCCCATCCTCCTGGCCGCATTGCTGTTCCAGCCCAACGCTGTTGGCGCACAAAAAAGTGCGGTGGTTGTGGGCGTAGTGGTGGACAGCCTGCATGGGGGTTGGCTTAGAGGCGCTGAGATTACACTCTCGGGCACCCAGAATGTTGTCGTCACTGATTCACTCGGCCGCTTTCATTTTGACAGTGTGGCGCCGGGACTGAAACAGATTGGAGTGTTCCACCCTCTTCTCGACAGTCTGGGAATTTCCATCGGCACCAAATTCTTCGCATTGGGCCGGGATAGTGTCGGCTTGATTTTGCTGTCGGTCCCTTCGGCCAACTCCCTTGTGCGCGATTTTTGTGGATTGCAGCCGAATGACAAGCTCACAGGCATGCTCATGGGAAAGGTCACCGATCCGGAATCAGGAGTACCAGTGGCGCGGTCACGCGTTGCTGCGCGATGGACTACCTACGAAGTCAAAGGAAAGAAGTCGCTGCAGGAACTCCCGCGGGCAGTGGTCTCGGAAACGGACAATGCCGGTTCGTTCAGGTTGTGTGGCATCCCGATAGACCGCGCTGTCCGCATGCAGGGTGTGCGGGATGGAGTAGAGTCACCTGATCTACAGGTCGTGATCGGCGGTGTCCCGATCCTCATGGCAGAGCTCTCGATTCGCAGTCGAGATACAAAATCCGTGGGGAGGGTCGTGGGAAGAGCCGTTGATTCCGCTGGCAGGGGGCTAGAAGGCGCGTACGTGGAAGTCCAACAGTTTGGCCTCTCGTCAATGACTGACTGGAACGGTGAGTTCGCCTTCGATAGCGTGGCGCCGGGTACCCAGATACTGCTTTTCAGGAAGCTGGGTTTCACTCCAATTGCAGTTCCTATCTTCGTATCTATCCGGCCCCCTACACTGATCTCATATGAAATGACCAAAGCTGTCCCCATTCTCGACAAAGTCAGCGTGGTCGAGAAGGCGAATTCCGGTCTCACGCGCGTCGGATTTACGGAGCGGCAGAAAACGGCGCTTGGCAATTTCATGACGGCCAACCAGATCGCACAGGAAAAATCCACTCGCCTTTCTGAAGTGCTGCGTCGCCTGCCCGGACTTACACTCGATGAATCAAGAGGGCGAGGCTACGTGAAGGCCACAAGGGAAGCGAAGAGCGCGGCCGAGCGAGGCTGTATTCGCATGATCATCGATGGCACTGAATGGATCATGCTGAACGAAGGATATGTTGACGACGCCATTCAGCCGTCCAGGGTTGGTGCGATCGAAGTTTATCATCCGCTGGATGTTCCTCCCGAATATTCAGTGATGACTAACTGCACGACAATTCTCCTCTGGTCAAAGCTGAAACTTCGCACAAAGTAGGTCTTTCAAAGTTGATTGCATGCGGGCGAGAACGATGCCCGCCGGATTTAGCGAAGTGGCGATGCTTCGCCAGTGCTATCACTTTCGGACGCGCGGCGTCTTCTGGAAGGCTCGCGAAACGATGAAGGCCTGCGCGAATGCGCGAATGCGCTTGGTTTTAACACATCCATTCCCGTCGGCGCGGATCTCCAGGAAAAGCTTGGAATAACAGGCCTCGCAGAGCACTTCGAGGTATGCGAAGGTCATGGCTCGCTTCGCGCGCTGATGGCGAAGGTCAAACCGGGCGTTCCCATTCGCGATGTTCTCACCGGTATCGCCGCGCGGCTGTCGTCCAGTGTCCCACACCTGCTCTGGATTGTGTTCTCAAGCGACGGCGAGCGCCATGTAGGAGCCTCAGTGTGGAGAGCCGAGGGCCCACGCCCACGAGTGTTCGCACTCATAGCCGACAGGAAGCACATCTCCGAAAGCGACGCACAAACCTTTTGCGCAATCGCGTCGGTAAAGACCACTTCGGACTCTCTCGCACATCTTCGGTGGACCGAGATCCTCGGTCGGGAAGCAATCACAATTCGATTTTTCAGGGCGCTCAGATCGGTGATCGACGTCCTGACCGACTCCATTGCGCCGGAAATTCCTCTTGCTTCCTCCCGGGACCTCGCACTCACCTGCGTTTCGCGTCTCATGTTCCTCTCTTTTATTGAGCGCAAGGGTTGGTTGAATCGAGATCATGATTTTCTTTCCAACACATTCATTCAGTGCATGTCATCCGGTGGAGCGTATCATAGAAAGGTGTTGAACCCGCTTTTCTTTGGAACGCTCAACACCCCGATTGCACGTCGCGCAGCGCACGCACGAAACTTCGGAAGCATTCCGTTCCTGAACGGTGGACTCTTTGGGCGGACATCCGCCGAACGCACGCTGCAATTCGAGTTTCCGGATGACGCACTCGGACTCGTCTTTGGCGATCTGCTTACGCGTTACCGATTCACCGGACATGAGCAGGCAGCGGACCTCTGCGAATCGGCAATCGATCCGGAGATTCTTGGACGCGCATTCGAATCGCTGATGCAGGCTGAATCGCGCAAATCCACCGGAGCATTTTATACTCCCCAGCCCGTTGTCCAGCGCGTAGCGGATGCAGCGCTCGAGGTTTCGCTCGAGAATGCGCACATCCGGTTTCCACAGTTACAACAGCTGTTAAAGAGCAGTGCTGTACCGTCCCGCGAGGCCGCCGATGCGCTCAGACGAATCTCACAGCTGCGCATCCTGGATCCCGCGTGCGGATCGGGAGCCTTTCTCGTCTACCTGCTCGAGAAACTGGCCGGAATAAGGGCACTCTGCGGTGACAGTCGCACGCCCAGCGAGCGGCGGAGAGACGTTCTCGCCAATTCGATTTTCGGCGTTGACATCAATCCAACCGCCGTATGGCTGTGTGAGTTGCGTCTCTGGCTTTCGGTAGTGGTTGAAAGCGGGGAAACCGACCCTCTGCGTGTACTCCCGCTCCCGAATCTCGATCACAACATTCGGGTTGGTAATTCGCTGGAAGGCAAACCTGTACTGCGCTCAGGTTCACCTTCCTGTCAAAATCTCCATGGGACGCGATTGCGCTACGTCCAGTCGATAGGTGTCCGGAAGAAATTGCTCGGCCGGGTGCTCGAGAAGATGGAGCGCCGGCACGCTGGTAGGCTTCTAGTGTGGGAGCAGGAAACAATCACGGCGGAACGTCGAGACCTTCTGGCGGCAGCGCGATCGCGGAACCTGTTCGGCGAGCGCTCAGCGGGCGCAACGAAGTTTCCACGGCTTGCCGAGCTCCGCGACCGACGCAAGGAAATTGCAAAGAGGCTGCTTGCACTCCGAAGAGGCGCTGCCCTTCCCTTTTCGTTTGAGACTCATTTTGCGGATGTAATGCACGGCGGGGGCTTTCACCTCGTGGTTGGAAATCCGCCCTGGGTGCGAATTCAGCATATCGCGAAGGCTTCACGCGATGCTTTCAAAAGAGATTTCGAATTGTGCCGAGCCACCGGGTGGAGCGTTGGCGCTAGAATGGCGCACGCTGGAAATGGTTTCGCACACCAACTCGACCTCTCCGCGCTCTTTGTAGAGCGCGCTCTCAGCCTCAGCCGCAATGAGGGCTGTGTCGCGCTGCTGCTGCCGGCCAAGCTTTGGAGGTCGCTCGCCGGAGGGAGTGTTCGCGCATTGCTGACGAAGTCGTGCGACATTCGCCTTCTCGAGGACTTCTCCGCGGCGAAAGCAATGTTCGACGCCACCACATATCCATCCCTGCTCGTTGCGAAGAAGGCTGATCGGAGCGCACCGAGGCCTGGCACAATGATGCAGGCTGTTGTCCATCGTCGGAGCGAAATCCTCCACTGGCAGCTTAGTCCTGATCTGCTGCCCCTTGAGCAGTCCGCGGGAAGTCCCTGGCTTCTTTTGCCTCGAGAAGTGAGATCAGGATTTGATGCTGTCGCATCACGGGGTGTTGCGCTCGCGGAAAGTCATTTCGGGAGACCGATGCTCGGTGTAAAGACAGGCTCCAACGATGTTTACATAATGAACCTCAAAAGCGAAAACGCTGAAACCGCCGACCTGAGCGCCAGAGACATCACCATCACCGTCGAAGCACGACTGCTCAGAAGGGTGATCAAGGGTGATTCGATCAATGCCTGGCGCATTGCACCTAATCCTGCGCGAATTATTTGGACCCACGGTGTCGATGGGCAGCCGCTGCCCGAGCTGCCACCAATGGCATCGAAGTGGTTCAAGAAGTGGCGAAAGGAGCTGTGCTCGCGATCCGACGCGCGCGCCCACACCCATTGGTGGCGCGTCTTCAGGACAGAAGCTTCAGCATTCGACAGGCCACGCGTTGTATGGTCAGATATTGGACGCCAGCCCCGAGCGGCAGTGATTCCCGCGGGGGATGAATCGATACCGCTCAACACATGCTATGTCGTCGCGTGCACGTCAGAACTCGATGCAAAAGCGCTTGCAGCCCTGATCAATAGCCCACTCATCGCTGCATGGCTTTCGCTCATCGCGGAGCCCGCTCAGGGTGGATACAATCGCTACCTCGGTTGGACAATGGCACTGCTCCCGGTTCCGACGAGGTGGGAACAAAGCAGGGTTGCATTGTCGAAACTCTACGAGAGAGCTGGCGCGGGTGATACTCCATCCCCGCGCGAGGTTTTCCAAAAATCACTCGACGCGTACGGTCTTGAAGAGGAAGAGGTACATGATATGATGGTATGGGCGCATTCATGAAACCTGCGCCGCCAGAGCTTGTGAAGAACTCAATTGCCAGGCTGGTACTCTCTCGAGCAGAGCCTGACGCAGCGCTGGGGCGAATTCTGCTCCGCCCCCACCAGCGGGACGGAGTCTCACGAATCCTGCGATCCCTGGATACATATCGCGGAGCACTTCTCTGTGACGAGGTTGGATTGGGAAAGACGTTCACTGCCGCCGCAGTTATGCGGCGTTTCCGCTCAAGTGTCGTTGTCGCGCCAGCGTCCCTGATTCCAATGTGGAGTGCCGAGCTTCAACGAGCGCGAGTAGATGCGAGGCTGCTCTCACTGGAGAAATTCAGTCGATCTGCCGTTCCCTCCAACAGAGTGGAGCTGATCGTAATTGACGAAGCGCACCACCTCCGGAACCCACGGACCCACCGGTTCGGTAATGTGGCGAATTACGTTGACTCATCCCTGCTCCTCCTGCTGACGGCGACTCCAGTTCACAATTGTCGCGCCGACATTGTCGCTCTCATTTCTCTCTTTCTGGGAAGCCGCGCAGCCACACTCAGCCCATCCGAGTTTTCGGAATGCGTGATCCGGCGTCCAGGAACAAGAGCAGGAACTATGAGGCTTCCTCGGCGAATACACCGAGCTCACTCCTCCCCTCCGTATTCAAGGAAGATTCGGCATCAGATATTGAACCTGCCGCCTCCGATTCCGCCGCGCGACGGCGCTCACTGCGCTTCGCTGGTCCAGTTCACGCTGCTGAGACAGTGGGCATCGAGCGATGCAGCGCTCAAGGCCGGCCTGGAAACGCGGATGGCACGAGCATGTGTGCTGATGAGTGCTTTGGAAGTCGGGACTTACCCGACCCGCAAGGAAATGTCGGCCTGGCTAAC
>JBKJPM010000006.1:0-4576 GCA_046595175.1 Gemmatimonadaceae bacterium | reverse complement strand
CAGTCTCGCACTGGCATTCAGTCTCGCGGGAATCGTCGCTGCTGTGCGCTTCAGGAACACGCTCGATGACAGCAAGGATGCCGTTTATGTATTTCTTGCAACCGCAGTAGGATTGGCAGCTGCGGTGAATATTCCCGTCGCCGCAGTGATTTCGATCCTCTTCAATGCAACGATGTTGGTGCTCTGGGCTACGGATTTCGGACACGCCCCGGTGGCGCTGGATGGCAGTATCGCCGAAAAGCGACTCAAGCAGGCCAAGGATCTCGCGCGGACCGGAACCTTCGTGGCGCAGCTCGACAACGAAGTATTCAAGAACATGACGCGCGACCAGCTGGAAGGAGTTGCCGAACGCGCCTGGAAGCGTGCCAATGAAGACGAGTCCGGGCCGAGCGATTCTTCCGGTGATCTTTCGCTGAGAATTTCCACAACAGATCCAGAGAGCTTGCGGGCCGCGGTGGAGCCGAGATTGAACGCACACGTGAAGAGCTGGAAGCTCGATACGTCCGAGACGACATTCGACGGGGATTCGGTGGTTGTGAAATACTCAGTCAAACTCCGAAAGAGAAGCAGCCCCGAGGAGCTGGACGCACTGGTGCGCGCTGCCGCATCCCAATGGATTGAAAGCGTGGAGGTTCGGTGATCGCTCGCCATGTTCGACTACTCGTATGTTCAGTCGCGCTGCTTTCCCTCGGCGCTTCCGTTGGCGCCCAGGATTCCACAGCTGCGAAAGTAAAAAAGAAGAAAAGCCCGGTAACCTTCTTCGATGTTCTTACCCCGCTGGATATCACCATCACGGTGAACCTGAAACAGATTCAGCGGGATAAGGGAGATTCGGTGCCCTGGAGAAATGCGACGCTCGCTTCGGTCGGCGCCGACGGGGTCACGAAAATAATTCCAATCAAGATGCGAACCCGTGGCATCTGGCGCCTGAAGAAGTGCGAGTATCCCCCAATCAGGCTGAATTTCGCAAAAGCTGTGGTAAAGGGAACGGAGTTCGAAGGCCTCAGCAAACCCAAGCTGGTTAGCTTCTGCCGCGACACCGAGCTGCATGAGCAGTATGTGCTGCAGGAATTCCAGCTTTATCGTGTCTACAATCAGGTGACGCCGAACAGCCACAAAGTGCGGCTGATACGTCTTTCCTACGTGGATAGCGCTTCTGGAAAGCTCGCCGCGAAACGGTATGCGTTCATTCAAGAGGAAGCAGATGCAATGGCGGAACGGTTGGGCGGGAGCATGATCAAGGACAAGGGCGCACACGCAGACGACATGGACGATTATGCCATGGCGGTTTGGGGACTGTTCGAGTTCATGATTGGGAACACCGACATTTCCATCACCCAGCTTCACAACGCGGAGCTGCTCACGCTTCCAACGGGACTGCTCATTCCGGTCGCTTACGATTTTGATTTCTCTGGCGCGGTCAACACTACGTACGCGACTCCGGAGCCCAAGCTGCGCCTGGATAATGTTCGCACCCGGATGTACCGCGGCTACTGTGTTCCGCCCGAACAGGTGAAAGCAGCGGTGGACCAGTTCAACCTGCGGAAGCCGGAAATACTCGCGCTATATGACGACCGTCTTGGCAAGCTCATAATGCCAAAGTTCAGGGAGTCGGTGCTTGATTACTTCCGCGAGTTCTACTCCATTATCAACGACCGGCGATCGTTAGCGTCTCAAGTAACTGAGAGCTGTCTCGCGAGAGAAAACTCGGACGCACCGAATCGCTGACGCGTGAAGACGCGTGCATGGACTGAGATGATGCTCCGGTGGACTCAATCCACCGAGATGCCTGTTGCGACAAGTCCAGCTGACATTCTCTCCGGACTTAGAGCTGAAGCCGAGGAGGATGGGAGCTTCCTCAACCCCGAGCTTAGCCTTCTCGAGTTCCAGAAGCGCGTACTCGCTCTCGCGGAAGACCAGGCTGTTCCGCTCTTTGAGAGACTGCGTTTCCTGTCCATAGTCAGCGCGAACCTGGACGAGTTCTACATGGTTCGTGTAGCGGCGCTGAAATCCCGAATCCCCGTTCAGCTTGACGAGCAGGCTGAGGACGGATCAGATCGCATTCAGCAGTTGATCCGAATTGTAGAAATGGTGAACGATATAGTTCGCCGGGCGGGCGCCAGCTATCACGAGTGCGCGGAGTCGCTGAGGAAGCATGGCATTCGTATCTGCAGATGGTCTGAGCTAAGTGATGCGCAGAAGGCGACGCTCAGGACTGCCTGCGAGGACGACCTGAAGCCGGAACTCACACCTCTCGCAATGACGCTAAGTCCCGGCCACCCACTCCCGCATCTCGCACACATGTCGCTTTCGCTTGCGGTTGTATTTCGCGCGAACAGCGAAGACAGACCGCACCTAGCGCAACTGGAGCTTCCCTGCTCTCAGGGACGGTTCCTTAAAGTTCCTGGAAGTGAATACGATGTGATTCCTGTCGAGGAGGTTGTGCGCGGGAATCTCGATATGGTCTACCGCGACGCGACAGTGAGCGATGCATATGTGTTTCGCGTAACGCGTGGCGGGGAGCTTAACCTGGATGAAGCCTCCACCGACGATCTCCTGGAAGCTGTGGCATTCGCCTCCGTCAACAGATACGCAAACCCGGCAATACGCCTCGAGGTCGAGCGCGGGATGCCGGTATTCGTGCGAGAGCTGCTCCTGGAGAGCATGCGGCGCGACAGCTCTGTAGGTGAACTTCTGGTAAGCCCGGTCGAGACACAGGAAGTGGACGGCCTGCTGGATCTGAGGTGCCTGAGTGAGCTGAATCTCCCGTCATTGCATGAGCTAACCTTTCCGCCACTCCACTCAAGCAATCCAATTCCTGCCGGCGTTTCGATGTTCGAGCTATTGCGCGAGCGGGATGTTCTGATGCACCACCCCTTTCAGTCGTTCGATGCGAGCGTAGTGCGATTCATCCGTGAAGCCGCTGATGACCCCGCTGTAACTGTCATCAAGATCACACTTTACCGGATCGGCTCGCCTTCGGCGATTGTGGATGCGCTGCTGGATGCGACAAACTCCGGAAAACGCGTCGTCGCTTTTGTGGAGCTGAAGGCACGATTCGACGAGGACCAGAACATTACATGGGCGAAGGCACTTGAGGCCGCGGGTGCGAATGTGGTTTACGGGATGGTCGGCCTGAAAAACCATGCGAAGGTCTCACTTGTGGTTCGCCGTGAGAATGGAAAACTGCAGAGCTATGTGCATGTGGGAACCGGAAATTACAATGCGCGCTCCGGCCGGCAATATACCGACCTCAGCCTGTTTTCTTCCCGCACGGACCTGAGTGCGGATGTATCAGACCTGTTCAATGGATTGACCGGCTCTTCGCTGCCACCTCGCGGCCTATCGCGCGGAGCGCTTACGGCGCCCCACCAACTGCTCCCGACGCTTGTCTCTCACATTGAACGCGAAGCTGCCAATGCTCGCGACGGAAAGTCGTCCGGCATCCGTGCCAAGCTCAATGGTCTGTCTGATCCGGAGATCGTGGATGCGCTTTACTCCGCATCACGTGACGGGGTGAAGATCGACCTGATAGTTCGGGGAATTTGCACGCTCCGACCCGGCGTCCAGGAACTTTCGGAGCGAATTCGCGTGAAGTCGATATTGGGAAGATTTCTCGAGCACTCCCGGATATACAGGTTCGAAAATGCAGGGTCGCCCGAGTATTTCATCGGATCGTCGGATATGCGGCCGCGCAATCTTCGCCGGCGTGTAGAACTGCTCGTCCCTGTTCTCGATTCTGAATCCCGCTCGAAGCTGGATGAAATCCTGGAGCGTTATATCGACGACGAATCCGCATGGGATCTTTTGCCAACCGGGCACTACGTGCAGCGATCAAGTGGTGGCTCAAGAGCGCAGGCATTCTTCTCGTCTTGAGTTGTAAATCGACCAGCGCCAGAACTCAATCGATAGGATCGAGATTGGCGACTATGGCCTCACGGTTGGGTTCGAGAAACGGCGGCAGTGCGACGTGGTCACCGAGTGTGGCCGGATTTTCGTCAATAGCGAAGCCGGGGCCATCAGTAGCGATCTCGAAAAGAATTCCGTTGGGCTCGCGGAAGTACAAACTCTGGAAATAGAACCTGTCTACCTCTCCGCTGTTCTGGATTCCCATGGTATTCAACCGGTCTGTCCAGGCGTGGTACTCCGCTTCGTTGGGAGTTCGAAATGCGACGTGATGTACGCCTCCCGCTCCCAACCGCGCAGACTGAAGCGTCGGCTGTTCGGTGACGTGCAGTTCCGCCGAAGGACCGCCGGCGCCCATTTCGTAAACGTGCACAAGATCCGATGAACTATCAGGGTGGGAGTATTCGCGAACCGGGCGGAGATTCATTACGCCAGTGTAGACGGGTTCGCTCCGCTTCAGTTTCGTTACACTCAGCATGATCGGGCCGAGACCGCGAATCTGGAACTCGGGAGGGACGGGGCTCTTGTCCCACGCGACGGGATTGTCTCCCGATCCTCCGTCGTCGATCAGCGACAAACGCTGACCTTCGCTGTCCTCAAAATCCAGCGTAAGCCGGCCGTCGCGCTCATGAACTTCGCCCACAGTCACACTGAGCTCTGCGAAACGGAG
>JBKJPM010000321.1:0-3532 GCA_046595175.1 Gemmatimonadaceae bacterium | reverse complement strand
CCGAACTTTGACGCAATGGATCAGCAGTCAAAAGAAGTTCTGCGCATTTACATGGATATGCTCAATTCGCCGCTCATGCGGTGGGTGACCTGGATTTCCATTGCGATTATTTTTGCCGTTTCGGCGTTAGCGTGGAAAAAGGGGCTGAGCGTCTGGCGTTGGTTCTTGTATGCCTTTCTGCTGGGGCCTGTTGCCCTGGTTCACATTCTGTTCAAATCCGACACGCACGGGCCCTCGGAATCGTCCGGGGCACTGTAAGCGGGGCCAACTAACTAGCATCTTTCAGGAATGCCACCAAAAAGTACTCCGGCGGAATACCGTCCGTCCTATCTCGCCGCCGCAGTTGCTGCCGCGTCGATTTTCATTTTATACATCGTCACACTTTCGCCTACCGTCGCAATGTGGGACGCGGGCGAATACATCGCTGCGGCGAAAGTTCTGGGGATTCCGCACCCGCCAGGAAATCCATTCTTCATGCTGCTGGCGAAGGTTTTCGGAATGCTGCCGATCCACGCGAGTTTTCCTCAACGAGTAAATACTCTTTCCGCCATTACCAGTGCCCTGTCTGCGGGTATCTGGTTTCTCATAACCGAGCGTGCGCTCGGCGGTGTGGTGAAGGAACGCTGGCAGAGAATTCTCGGCGGCGCGCTGGCTGCACTCATAGGCGGAACGGCGTTCACTGTGTGGAACCAGTCGGTGGTAAACGAGAAGGTTTACAATGTATCCCTGCTTTTCTTTACGGTTGTGTCGTGGCTGGCACTCGAATGGGCAGATGATCCGGACAGTCGTCGCGCCGACAGGATTCTGGTTCTCATTTCGTATTTGCTTGGACTTGGATACGCGAATCACCCCGCTGGATTCCTCGCCGCGCCCGCTGTCGCCGTTCTCATTCTTTGGCGGCGCTGGCAAACCTTTCTGCGGTGGAAGCTTGTACTCGTATCGATTGCGGCCCTGATACTTGGCCTGACGCCCTTCATCTACGAACCGATTCGCGCTGCGTACTTCCCCGCGATCAACGAAGGCGAGCCGACGGCGTGCACAACCAAGATCGAAGTGTCATGCACGTTCGACAAAGTCACCTACAAGCGTTTGATGTCCAACATCAAGCGGGAGCAGTACGGCCAGAAGCTGGAGCGTGGTGCACCGTATTCCGCACAGGTCGGAATGTGGTGGCTGTACTTCAAGTGGCAGTGGGTGAGGGATTCTGCCGGAACTCGCGCACCTCTGCAGGCCGTGCTTGCGGTCACCTTCCTGATGCTTGGGCTGATAGGCGGGTACGTGCATTATCAAAGTGACAAGCGATCGTTCTGGTATTTTGGTCCGCTGATGTTTACGATGACGCTCGCTCTCATTTATTACCTGAATTTCAAGTACGGATGGTCACAGTCGCCGGAGCTTGGAGAGTCGGTTGATCGAGAAGTTAGAGATCGTGATTACTTCTACATATGGAGCTTTTCCGCGTGGGGAGTGTGGGCATCGATCGGCCTGGTTTACATCTGGCGATCGACGGCGGCGCTCTTTCACCGGGATCCGCTCAACAAATCGGCTGACGCGGAGGAGCCCGGCCGGAAGGGGCTCGCATTTGCGGCTCCAATCCTGTTACTGGCACTGGTTCCACTCTTTGTAAACTGGCGGGATGCATCTCGGCATGGCGAAACGTTCACGCGCGAGTGGGCCACCGATCTTCTCAATTCAGTTGAGCCGTACGGTATTCTCATCACGAATGGTGATAACGACACGTTTCCGCTCTGGTATGCACAGGAAGTCGAGGGTGTTCGCAAGGACGTTACCGTCGCCGTCACTTCGTATCTTGCGACTGACTGGTTTGCAAGACAGCTGATTCGGCGCCCGATCGCGGATTATGATGCCGCGAGGGGCCCCGCGATTTACCGCAATCAGCAATGGAAGAAACCGAGTGGGCCGCCGCTTCGAATGACGTTTGCTGAGGCGGATGCGATTCCGGATTACATCCAGGTTCCGTCTCCGCAGACTTTCAGGCATGGGAACATTGTCGCGACGATACCCGCAGGTGTCTTGATGCGTGACCAAATCGTCCTTCTGCGAATGATCAAGGATGCATACCCGGAGCGGCCGATCTATCTGTCGAACGGGGGATATGGAAATGCAATCGGACTCGGCCCATACACCCTGAGGCAGGGGCTTGCCGAGAAGCTTGTAGACCATCCGGTTGTTGAAGGGGGCGATACGCTGCGTGTGGGCGGGAGCATGATGGACATCAAGCGAAGCCACGAGCTGTGGAAGATTTTTGGTGGACCGTCCGCGATGATCCGGCGTGGCGACTGGGTTGACCGTCCGTCTTATGGAATTCCCTACGGTTATGCGGTGACGGGGATGCTGATCGCGGAAGGATTGACGACGAAAAACCAGATGGAAGACATTCGTCCGATTCTCAAGACGGTGTCGGCCATCAGCAAGGCAGCGCGGATTCCTGATTTTGCTGGAGCGGGCCAGTAGGCGGGACTAAGCTGGCCGGTCCGGTGAAGCTTTTCGCATCACGAAGTAGATGACAACGGACACAACTGCAGCCGCGCCGACGGCAACGAACTCTTTTGCCTCAGCATGTGATGCGAGCCAGACTGCGAAGAGACAAGCGGCGACGGGTATCATAGGTCCGCCAGGAAGGGTAAAGGGCTTCCCTTCTCTTCGCACATCGCGGCGCTGCAGCTGCATCACGGCAACTGCGCACAGGAAATAAGTCGTAAGGATCGCGAGGTTCGCGGCAACAATCAGCCGTTCGAAGCTCCCGCTCGTCGCAAGCGCCGCGGCAATAAGCGCGTGCAGAATGATTGCGTTGCGCGGCGTGCGAAATGTGGGATGCACGAACGAGAGAAATGCCGGCAGCGTCCTATTGTTGGCCATGCCGAACAGTGCCCGCGGCGCAGCGAGCATGTCGCCGAGTACGTATCCAAAAGTTGAAACAACTGCCCCGGTGAGGATCAGAAGACGCCCGCTGTTTCCCATGACTATGTTGGCAACGGACGCGAGAGGTGTTGTTGTGTTTTTTCCTAGGTCGGAGCCGAGCACTCCCTGGGCGACAAGCTGAATGATGAGATAGAGCGTCGTAACGCCAATGAGCGCGATGAGCACCGCTCGCGGAACAGTCCGGGATGGATCTTTCACTTCACCGCTGGGCGTCAACGCCACTTCGACGCCGACGAATGCAAAGATCAGGACGATTGCAGTGTTCCCAACCTGGTCGAGCGGAGGCATGCCGGGCCAGGTAAGATTCACTGGTTTGAGGAAAAAAACTCCCACTGCAACAAGAATCAAAAGGGGCAGAAGCTTCGCAACCGTGGTCGCCTGGACGAATCGAGCTCCGAGCTTGACACCGCGAATATTTGTGAACGCCAGAAACGCATAGAGCACTACGAGAATGGCTACGCGTGCGGTAACCGTGTTAACCGCAGGAACAAGCTCGCGAATTGAATCCACGAAGATGTTAGCGACTGCAGCAGTGGCGAGGACGCAGCTAAGCCAGAGCATTGCGCCAGTGAGGAATCCCGGAAAACCA
>JBKJPM010000318.1:0-2739 GCA_046595175.1 Gemmatimonadaceae bacterium | reverse complement strand
CCAGCTCCTCGAAAATGACCCGCTTCCAGAGCGCCCGAGGCAAGCTGATGATGTGCTGGCGGGCGAAGCCAGTTACCAGCAGCCCGGCGGCGGTCTTTAGTTCCGTCGCCTGCTCCGGGATGTAGCCGAGCTCAAAATGAGCGATCCGGCCCGTGAGGGAGACATTGGTGGGACCGTCGAAAAGGCGGCCGTAGTGACCGTGCGCAGTCCAGGCCGAGAGCAGGGTCGCGAGATGGTCGATCTCCTCCTTCTTGTGCTCCGGGAACCGGGAGAACTGCATCAGCTCCACCAAGCTCGCATGAACCGGGAAATCATCCCGCTCGTAGTGGGCATGGGCTATCGCCATCACGGCGCGTTCGGTCTGCGGTTGCTTGAGAAACTTGGTGATCTCAGCCTCGGCAACGCCGGCAATGAACTGCTGCGCTTCGGCGTCATTCGCGTTTAGTCGGTCCCGCAAATCCGCGAACGCCTCCAGCTCCGTTGCGCCAATCCCCATCTTTTCGTGCCGCCACCGATGGGTCGCGCAAGCCATCCGCTCAATCTGAGGGAGAAGTTCCCGGTGCCGCTTCGCCCACTCCTCAAAGGTATCCTCGTAAAGCTGGTTGATGTATTGGGCGAGCAGCGCCTGCCGGATCTGCTGGGCCTCACCGTCCGGGACCTCCCCGATCATCCGGGCGACGAGGGCCACCGCCGTGGCGAGCTGCAGTTGACCGAGCGGCAGGCCGCCCGTGTCAAAATAGTTGATCGTCAGATCGCCATCGGGATGGAGGATGATGGGCCGCTCGCCCAGTGCACGCGTGAACCCTTCATAGGACAGACCCTCTTCAATGATGACCGTGTAATCGTAGTATCCAGCGGTCTGCTCCAGAAAATCCCGCATGTGAACCGACTTTCCGGCTCCGGTCGCACCGATCAGAACCGTATGCTGGGGTGACGGAGGTGTGCCGAGGAAGGTGCGCAAGCCGACCAGATTGTTTTGCGACCCGTCATAGAGCGCCTCGGCTTCGTCAAGATGGCCGGTAAACGTGGCTGAGAAAGGCAGCATGTCCGCCAAATACCCATCCTCGGCATAGAGACTGCGATGCCTGTAACCAGAGCCTGTCCAGCCGGGCCACGAGGCAAAGAAGAGCTTTTTTGCCGTCGAGGGCAGCGCGCACTCGTAATACTGTGCCCCACCCATGTTGTTGATTGCGTTTTTTATCGCGGCGCACTTCGCACCCAGGGCAACCTCATTCTCATCCCAAACCCGGATGATGTAAGTGGCGGCGAACGCGTTGATGAAGCCGGTGGAGAGCGACTCTATCTTCCGCTCCTTCTTTCCAATCGCGACGAGGAGCGAGTGCCGTTCCGAGTCCTGATATTCGCCGCGCAGACGTTCGATGGCCTTCTCCTCTTTCTAGACTTCGCGTTTAGCCGGCAACGGCTCAATGTTGATCGTAATCTGATAGTCGAGAAACGGCAGTCCGGTCAGCCGGTGGATGATACCCGGATGCGTCCGGCTGGGCCAGCGCGTGAGCGTGAATACGGTGTGATGATGACCATCGAGATAGAACCCGATCCTTGGCAGGCTCACCCCGTCCGAATTCCAGCAGTTCTCCTGGAGTGACAGCGCCGGATTGAACTGCGCTTCGTAATCCGCATCGAAACGGTCTGCCAGGGACGGATTCAGGAATTTCTTGCAGTAGATGAAATGCTCCAGATCACCCATCGGCGTCACGGGAGTATCGGCCCCGAATATCGTCCGCAGGGTGCCGGTGAGTTCTTCGAACTGCGCCTTGAGCTGCCCCAGGAGCTTTCCGTAGTAGCACCGCAATCCCTCAGCGGTTTTGAGGTTTCCCGAATAGCTCGTAACCTCAGTCGTGACGAAGAGCACCAGATGCTCGCGTCTCAATTCGCGACGGTGCATTTTATCCCAGTAGCGTTGGAATCGTTCTCCCCGAACGCGCTTGAGATGCGGGTGCGTCATGCGCTCCGTCTCCCGGAAATATCGCGTCAGCTCTTTCTTGTAGTCGCAATTGCACGTCCACTGAAGCTGCGCCTTCATCCCTCCAGACACGCTCGCGAGCAGGCTGCGAATCTTGTCCTGATAGCCGTTGAGATTCGCCACGCTCCCACCGCGAAGGTCCGGCGGTTGCAGCACGTAGCCCTTGGCGGCGACGCCGCCTTTTTCCAGCGAGCCGAAAAGAATCAGCCCTTCGGCGAAATGCCCGTTAGGTGCGTTTTTCATCGCTGTGCAGGGCCGACGGCTGTGCTCGTGTAACGAATGACCAGCCCTCCCCATTGAATTTCTGATCGAACCAATCCTCCGCATAGCCGTCCGGTTTGTTATGCCGGAGGAACAGCACCCAGCACAGCGGACCGAGCAGGAAGGGCAGCGCCACAACCAGGCCGGCCAGCTTGCCGACCCCAAGGAGCACGGTCAGCAGCAGGTAGAGACCGAGGGCGACGACGAAGGCCACGAGCACGTAAATGAAATCGTTGCCCTCCAAACCGAACGCACGGCCCTTGCTGTCGTTCGTGCTGTTCGTATCCGTGATGCGCAGGTCGCTCATGTTAGAACGTTGGCGTCAAGGCTCCGTCGCCCATGCCAAAGATGGCAAAGAGCGCACCCATGATCGCGGCGGCTCCGGCGATGACGATGCCGGACACGACGCCCATCTTGCCGTCAGCGTCGCCTTTCGACATGCGATCTGCGCCGCCCCAGATTTTGATGACGCCCCAGACAAACCCGATCATGAA
>JBKJPM010000252.1:0-2886 GCA_046595175.1 Gemmatimonadaceae bacterium | reverse complement strand
TTACAATGCAGGTGGAAAAGTTCACGCTGATTGGCGCCACGACGCGTCTGGGAATGTTGACGCCACCGATGCGTGCCCGGTTCGGAATTGAGATGCGCTTGAACTACTACCCGGCTGAAGATCTCGAGCAGATTGTGAAGCGAACTGCTGACGTGTTGAAGGTGCAGATCGACGGTGCCGGTGCAATGGAGATCGCGCGCAGGTCACGGGGAACTCCGCGTGTTGCCAATCGCCTGCTTCGCCGCATTCGTGACTACGCCCAGGTGCGCGCCGCGGGAAGAATCACCGAAAATGTCGCGAGTGAAGCGCTTCAGTTGCTCGATGTCGATCAGTTCGGACTGGATGACATGGACGCGCGCATCCTCAAGGCAATCATCGAGAAGTTCGATGGTGGACCCGTTGGAGTAGGTACGGTTGCAGCCGCCGTAGGTGAAGATGTTGAGACAATCGAGGAAGTTTACGAGCCTTTCCTGGTGCAGAATGGATTTCTCCAGCGCACGCCTCGCGGGCGGGTTGCGACTCCGCAGGCATACAGACATTTCGGATTCGCGCTCCCGAACGCGAGCGGGACTCAGCAGACGCTCTTTTAGCGCGCTGGCATGACAGCTCGCGGCGACCGCACTTCAGACTACGATTTCGAGCTTCCCGCTGAGCTGATCGCGCAACAGCCTGCCGCGCGCCGCGAAGACAGCCGACTGATGGTCGTGCATCGATTAACGGGCGAAATCGAGCATCGACGTTTTACGGAGTTACCGGAACTCTTTGCGCCCAACGACTGCCTCGTCATCAACACCACGAAAGTCTTCCGCGCGAGGCTGCTCGGGACACGGTCGTCCGGCGCACCCGCCGAGATTCTTCTGCTTCGGGACCTCGGCGACGGTCGCTGGGAGGCGATGGTCAGTCCGGGAGGAAAGCTGAAGCCGGGACGCGTTGTTGAATTTGCGCCCGGTTTCAGCGCGGAAATTCGGGAGGTCACTGAACGTGGCACCCGCATCGTGGAGCTTTCTTCAATCGAGCCGGTTGCAGACGCCATCGAGCAGCATGGGCACATTCCACTGCCGCCTTACATCGATCGCGGTGATTCTCCTGCTGACGCTGAGCGCTATCAGACCGTGTATGCAACTCAGCCCGGATCGGTCGCGGCCCCGACTGCCGGGTTGCATTTCACCCAGGAAATTCTGCAGCGGATACAATCTCGTGGTGCCTACCTGTCGAAACTGACACTTCATGTCGGTGCAGGAACATTCAAACCAGTTGAAGCTGAGAACCCCGCCGACCACATGATGCATGAAGAGTGGTACTACGTTCCGGACGCCACCGCATCCATTGTAAACAGCACACGAGTCAGTGGACGTGGGAAAGTGTGGGCAGTGGGAACAACATCTATTCGAACGCTAGAATCGGTAGCCCAGATTGATGGAACAATTCGCGCATGCTCCGGAGAAACCCGGATTTTCATTCGCCCGCCCTACACATTCCGCGCGGTGGATCGGGTGATCACCAACTTCCACCTTCCCCGGTCAACACTGATCATGCTTGTAGCCGCGTTTACCGGTTATGAATTGACGAGGCGCGCATATGCCGAGGCAATCAGGGAACGGTATCGGTTCTATTCCTACGGCGATGCTATGGCCATCGTGGACTGATCAGTCCGCCGGCTTTAGCAGCACATCAAAAGGCGCATAGCCACGCAGCGAGAAAAATGCGGGCTCGGAGTCATTGAACTCGGCGTAATAGATGCCCTTGCTGATGGACTCCCGGAGCAGTTGGACGGCTTCCGCTTTTTCACCCATGCGGGCTTTTATCCTGGCAGCCCCAAAGATGTTGTCACCGCCCATGTGTGGCTGATTGATCGCTAGCAGGCGATCGACCGCCTTCTGCGCTTCGGCTTTGTTCCCAAGAATTGCAGCCGCCTCGCCCGAAATAGTGATACAGCCGATGCAGTCACTGTGTAATGCCAGCAGAGAATCCGCGATAATTTTTGCATCTCGTACGCGTCCTGCGAGCATCATCATACTCGGAATCGACGTGTTCACCGCGGTGATTCGCTCACGGACTGGCTTGCTTGTGGCAATTCCTAAAGACTGATTGCGTTTCAACCATGCGATCGCTTGTTCCGCCACTTCCTTTGATTCCGCCGCGTGTCCGTGCGCGGCAAGCTCGGTAGCGGCACTCCCAAACACGGAGTACGCGGTGATCCCCGCGCTAGCGGGCATCGTCACGCTTCGTGAAACGACGGCGCGAACCTCATCCACACGATTTAGTGCGGCCAGTGCGGAAACCTGGGCAGCCAGCAGAGCCAGGCGATCCGGATATGCCTTCATCCCCAGCCCCACGACTTCAAGCTCCTTGTCGTATTCGCCGAGCATGTGCAGGACATTCCCGTAATCCCGGTAATATCCCCAGTTCTGCGGTCTCTTGAGGCCAAGCTTTTCAAATTCATCCTTGGCTTCGTGCAACCGGTTGATGGGTGCGGCCGACCTGGCCGCGATGTACGCCGCCGATGACGACTTCGGTGCGATACGCGCAATTTGCTTGGCGGCCACATAAGCAGCGTTCATGTCTCCACGCCCCCATGCAAGGACACGATCCAGATAATATCCCTCATAGTCGGAGAGCTTCTCGCGTTTCGCATTAAGGATTTTTCCGATCGAATCCGCTCCGGCAAAATCTCTCGAGTTGTTGAACGCGTAGGCCGCGCGTACGAGCGGAGCCAGATACGACGTGTCTATCTGTGACGCGTGAAAATAGAAGGCAATTGCAGCTGGATAATCGCCGCGGTCAAAGGCAGCCTGACCTCGGGTGAACTCCTTGTATGCTTCGTAGGATGGTGGCGCATCGATACTGGATAATCCATCAACACGGGATAATCCCGATTGGCCCGAC
>JBKJPM010000170.1:0-3582 GCA_046595175.1 Gemmatimonadaceae bacterium | reverse complement strand
TGCGCTGGACGAGATCGTCCACAAGCTGCTCGAACTTCGGCCGGTTGAGCGAGTAGTTAAGGTGCTTCGGGCCGCTCTGGTCGGCAGTGATGAAGGGGAGATTGATATCAGTCGACTGAGTAGTCGAAAGCTCCATCTTTGCCTTTTCAGCCGCTTCCTTTAAGCGCTGCAAAGCCATCGGATCCTTGGAGAGGTCGATCGCCTGGTCGCGCTTGAATTCGGTGACGAGCCAGTCGATGACGCGCTGATCGAAATCATCTCCGCCGAGATGGGTATCACCGTTGGTGGACTTCACCTCGAACTGGCGCGATCCGTCGACGTCGTACAGCTCGAGAACAGAGATGTCATATGTACCGCCGCCAAGATCGAAGACGGCAACCTTTTCGTCCTTCTTTTTGTCGAGGCCGTAAGCGAGTGCGGCTGCGGTGGGCTCGTTGATGATGCGGAGGACATCGAGGCCGGCAATCTTGCCAGCGTCCTTGGTGGCCTGTCGCTGCGAGTCGTTAAAGTAGGCGGGAACAGTGACCACAGCCTTCGAGACCTTGTAGCCGAGGTAGTCTTCGGCGGTCTGCTTCATTTTTTGCAGGATCATCGCGGAGACTTCGGGCGGGGTGTAGCGTTTGCCCTGGACTTCTACAGTCACGACATCGTTTGCACCTGACTCGACTTTATATGGAACACGTCCTTTCTCACTTGTCACTTCGGACATTTTTCTGCCCATGAAGCGCTTGATCGAGAACACAGTGTTCGTGGGATTGGTGACCGCTTGACGCTTTGCAATCTGGCCTACCAGACGCTCACCATCTTTTGTGAATCCGACGACCGAGGGGGTAGTACGTCCACCTTCGGCGTTTGGGATGACGACCGGGTCGCCACCTTCCATTACGGCAACCACGGAGTTCGTCGTTCCCAGGTCGATACCAATCACTTTATCTGCCATCTTCACCTCAACTTGAGTATTCTTTGTCCTGCTTCGGCAATGGTTAAGGCAATCGCGGGGCCCCAATTAAGTGCCAAACTGGCTGTAATCTGACTAGATAATGATTCCTCTAAGTGATGAACTGCCAACAATTAGGACGCCTTGGGTAACCTATCTACTCCTGGCGGTCATTTTGGCAGTCTGGATGTTTGTGCAGGGCGGGGGACTTCCTCACAGTGAGCTTCGGCTGGCCGCCAGCGTTTGCAACTGGGGGATGGTGCCTGGCGAGCTTACTCACCTCGCTTCAATCGGGACTGCAGTGCCGCTGGGTGATGGCGTCGCGTGCGTTGTGGATCGGGAGCCGATCAATTTCTTCACGCCTCTGACAATGATGTTCCTGCATGGCGGGTGGATGCATGTGCTTGGCAACTGCCTCTTTCTCTGGGTGTTTGGAAACAACATCGAGGAGAGCATGGGTCATTTTCGCTTTCTGGCGTTCTATCTGATTTGCGGATTCGCTGCCGCAGCTGCACACATTTTGGTGACGCCGACATCTCCGGTTCCCACTGTCGGCGCATCGGGAGCGATTTCTGGAGTACTTGGCGCGTATCTCATTTTGTATCCGCGCGTGCGGATCAGGATGCTCTTCATTTTCATCATCTTCTTCCGCGTATTTCGGATTCCAGCATGGGTCGTTCTGCTGTACTGGTTCGCCGTTCAGATATTGACGGGACTGCCCGAGCTGACGCGGGTTCGATCCGATGTCTCCAGTGGAGTAGCTGTCTGGGCGCACGTGGGGGGATTTCTAGCCGGCGTTTTTCTTGTGAAATTCTTTGAGGACAAGCGGCTGATGGCGGAGCGGCTGAGTGTCGTCAAGGACCCGACCTATTCGCGGTTTTCCTGAGAAGGCAGGGCGTGACCTCTTTGTAACCCCGTTACGAGATTGTTACCTAAGCGTTCGACCCATCCTCATAGCCGCAGCCCCGGGGTCTGGATACCTTTTTGGGAACGATGTCCTTACCGGAGTCCTAATTGAAGCTCATACCTCGTGACGACCAGTTCTACGATCTTTTCTCACAGGTCGCAAACCGGCTTTCTTCTTCCGCGGACCTTCTAAATCAGCTGTTCAAGAACCCGAGTCAGCTCGACGCGCACGTGGCGAGCATCAAGGTTCTCGAGCACGAAGCGGACGATCTAACGCACGAAATCATTGATCGTATTGACCGCACTTTCGTCACGCCGTTTGACCGCGAAGACATTCACGCACTCGCGAGCCACCTTGACGAAGTTGTCGACTATATCGACGGAGCGGCCCGCCGAGCGCAGATCTTCAGGATCGGCTCGTCACGCGAGGCTGGCGTACACCTGTCTGAAATCCTGTTTCGTGCGGCGAAGAGCGTTGAAGCAGCGGTGAAGGGAATGAAGGATCCCAAGTGTGTGAACAAGGGTAGCCGGGAGCTCAAGGAGTTGGAGGAAGAGGGCGATGCTATTTATCACGACGCGATGGGAGCGCTCTTCACCGATGGACTAGACGCCCTCGAAGTGATCAAGTGGAAGGAACTATACGACAAGATTGAGGATGCAATCGACCAATGCGAGGATGTAGGAAATGTGTTGCAGAGCATTTCCCTGAAAAACGCATAAGGTGCTCTACTACGTCATTGCAATCGTCCTGATCGCTTTTCTTTTCGATTTCATAAACGGGTTTCACGACTCTGCGAATTCCATTGCGACGATCGTTGGCACCCGCGTTCTGAGCCCGGTTGCTGCGGTCGTGTGGGCAGCATGCTTCAACTTTCTTGCGCTGTTCACCGCGGGGACCGCTGTTGCGAAAGCCGTGGGTTCTGGAATGATCGATGTGTCGATTGTGACCCCAAACGTGATTCTCGGTGGTCTGATCGGGGCGATCATCTGGAATCTTATTACCTGGTTTTACGGAATTCCTTCCAGCTCGTCGCATGCACTTATCGGCGGATACGCGGGAGCGGCAATCTCCAAATCGGGATGGGCCGCGGTCACGTGGGGACTGAAGTGGATCCAGACGCTCTCGTTCATTGTGATCTCACCGCTCGTGGGACTGCTCGCGGGTTTTACTCTGATGGTGATTGTATACTGGGTCTTCCAGCGCATGGGGCCTGGCAAGGTCGATCGCTTTTTTAAGATCGCGCAGCTCATAAGCTCCGCTGCACTATCGTGGGCGCATGGCGGAAATGATGCACAGAAGACGATGGGAATTATCGTCGGGCTGCTGGTTTCCGTTAACGGATTGATGGCAACACAGAGTGGGCTCTGGCATCACCTCTATCTCCCTGACGCGAAAACGATTCCGCTCTGGGTGGAAATCGGCGCATACAGCATGATCTCTCTCGGCACGCTCTTCGGTGGCTGGAGAATTGTGCATACGATGGGTTCCCGAATCACTCGCCTGCGTCCTGTCGGCGGATTCTGCGCCGAAACGGGAGGAGCGCTGGCGATCACCCTTGCCACCCATTTCGGAATTCCGGTGAGCACGACGCATACGATCACCGGGTCCATCGTTGGCGTTGGCGCCACGAACAGGCTTTCTGCCGTTCGCTGGGGCGTTGCGCGCCGGATCGTGTGGGCCTGGGTTGTGACGATTCCTGCTTCCGGAATAATGGCTGCGATCGCTTACAAGATTCTTG
>JBKJPM010000313.1:0-5412 GCA_046595175.1 Gemmatimonadaceae bacterium | reverse complement strand
AGCATGAGCCGGATTTCGTCGGACGTCCTGGCAGCCGTTGTTGTCAGCCGCCAATGCTCGTTGAGCTTGTCGCCGTTGAAAAGGCCAACTGTGGTTTCGGTGTTGCCTACGTCGAAGACAAGGATCATTCTGTGAAGATAATCATTATGGGTGGCTATGAACCGGTAGCCATTTCGTTTGGATGGGCAGTTGGTCGTCTTCAGCAACAGCCGTTAACAGTTGTCAGCGGACAACGGAGAGCGGATAAGCGGAAGACGACCAACGGCCCAACACTGCGAAATGGCTGGTTTTTGTTAATCGAACTGCACATCGCCATGCAAAACGAGGGAGCCCGAACGGACGCGAACAACTGAGTCCGCAAGAGCCACGACCAGCTCGCCCCGCTCGGTGATCCCCCGCACCTCTCCGTTCGCCGGCTCAATGCACATATGACCGCGCGCCATGTCCCTCGTCGCAAACTCGGCGAGCTCCGCGGGCGTGAGAGACCCTGGCTCGCGCAGCGCGCTCCGGACTAGAGCGACGACTTCCTCCAGAACTTCAAGTCGTAAAGTTCCGGGCTCTAAACCGATCGCGGTACCAACTCCCTCGGGCGCGACGACGTTAATGCCAATCCCAATCGCCACCCACTCAGACTGACCTTCGCGCCAGCGCGCCTCCACGAGAATTCCGGCGAGCTTTTTTCCATTGGTGTAAAGATCGTTGGGCCACTTGAGGCGAATGGGCTCTTCGGCAAATCTGTCCAGAGCCTTGGCTGCGGCCAGACCAACGCGAATAGAGAGCACTTCGATGGCGCGCTCATCCCGGGGGCGCTCAACCAGCGTCATCCAGATGCCACGACCCGGGAGGGATTCCCAGACTTTCCCACCGCGACCGCGTCCCGCCGTTTGCCCATCTGCGAGCACAATCGTCCCTGACGGCGTTCCCTCGCCCGCCAGCCGATGCGCTACGTCCATGGTGGATCCAACCGACTGGAGTATTACGAGGCGCGGAACTCCGATCGCTCGCGCCAGGTCAACTGCGCTCTGGGCGTCATACCTG
Organism: Gemmatimonadaceae bacterium; assembly: GCA_046595175.1. GTDB lineage: Bacteria > Gemmatimonadota > Gemmatimonadetes > Gemmatimonadales > Gemmatimonadaceae > UBA4720. The sequence continues at coordinate 4,374 of JBKJPM010000313.1, read as the reverse complement.
TACCTGTCAGCCTCGGTACGCGATGAGTCCGAGGATGAAGAGGCCGGCGACAATTCGGTATAGTCCGAAAATTCCATAACTGTTGCGGCTAACGTACCGCAACAGAACCGCGATGGCGAGCCAGCTGCTCAGTGCGGCAGCAACAACGCCTACAATTACCTCAGCGCCCATGTTCCCTGCTTTCAACACGTCGGGCGCCTTGAGAACGACAGCTGCGGCGGTGATCGGCATGCTCATGAGGAAACTGAAAATCGCCGCCGACTCCCGGTCAAATCCCAATGCGCGCGAGGCAGAAATCGTCGCACCCGATCGTGACACGCCGGGAAGGAGCGCCAGCACCTGCGCGAATCCGATCGTGACCGCTTGCCCGGCCTTCATCGAATCCAGGTTGCGCGCCTGTTTTGCGACCCGGTCTACAAGCCAAAGAACGACACCCATCACAATGAGGTTAATCGCGATCAACTGTGGTGCGCGGAATGCGGTCTCCGCTTTCTTTTCCAGAAGCAATCCGCCAATCGCGCCGGGAATGGTCGCAAGAATAAGGAAGATCACTCGCTTTTCTGTTGGACTGTCTATCCGCCGAGTCCGAACAATCTTTACGGCTGATGCGATAAGGGCAATCCATTCGTGCCGGAAATACCAGAGCACTGTGATCAGAGTGCCAAAATGCAGAGCGACATCGAACGCGAGACCGGGGTCTTGCCAGCCCATCACCCATGGGGTGAGCGCGAGATGGGCGGAGCTGCTGACCGGAAGAAATTCGGTAAGTCCCTGAACGATGCCCAGCACGAGCGCCTGAAAGATTGTCATTTATTTATCGGCTACGGTTTGTTCGTAAAGTTCTTCGTATTGCGAGACGATTGCATCGAGCGAGAATCGGGCCCGCGCGTCCTTGGCTCCCAGATCGCTCATTTTCTGCCATGCTGCTTTGTCCTTGAGAAGCGAGATGGCAGATCTCGCCATCCCGTCCACGTCGCCGACACCGCACAGGAATCCTGTCTCGCCATCACGCACAACTTCGGGTAATCCGCCGGCATTGGAGCCGATGACGGGTACACCGGAGGCGATTGCCTCGAGAGCGCTCAACCCGAATGACTCGCTGCTGCTGGGCAGGATAAAAAGATCGGACGCGGCAAGCAGCGGCGCGACCATGTCAATCTTCCCAAGAAACTGAACATGCTCCTCGACGCCGAGCGTCCGCGCTTCTTCTTCAGCGCTCACGCGATCCGGACCATCGCCAACCATCACGAGAACAGAAGGAATTTCCCTGTGAACGGCAGCAAATATCTTCACAACATCGCGCACGCGCTTGACCGCGCGGAAATTGGAGATGTGCATCAGGATAGGCCTTTTGCCGAACTGTCGTTTCAGCGCCGAGTCGTGCCGGGCACGATCGTAGACATTCGGATCTACAAAATTGTGAACAACCTGGACGTTGCACGACGTGCATCCGAAGGCATGGAACGTTTCCTTCTTCAGGAAATCGGAAACTGCAGTGAGTGTATCGGACCGCTCGATGGAAAACTTCGTAATCGCGTGAAAGGACGAATCCTGACCCACAATGGTAATGTCGGTACCGTGCAGCGTGGTCATGATGCGCAGGCCATGTCCCTCGGCTTGCAGCATCTCGCGCGCAATCCAGGCGCTGGTGGCGTGTGGAATCGCGTAGTGGCAATGAATCAGGTCGAGCTTGTGGTCACGCACGACTTCATGCATGCGAACCGCGAGCGCCAGATCGTAGGGCGGATATTCAAAGAGCGGGTATCGTCCTACATCGACTTCGTGGAAGAAAACGCGGGGAAGAAACGCGGGCAGGCGAAATGGCTGGCGGTAGGTAATGAAATGAATCTCATGACCGCGCTCGGCGAGCGCGATTCCCAGTTCCGTCGCAACTGCGCCGGAACCGCCATACGTCGGATAGCAGGTGATACCGATCTTCAGCTTTCTCTTGCCCACCACTGCTCCAGTTGCGAGTTGAAATCGGGGCTCATAGGATTGAGGCGGGTTACGTCCCCGGTAACCTGGTGCCGAAACCAGGTGCGCTGCCTTTTCGCGTATTGCCGTGTCTCAATAATTATACGCGACCGCGCAGTGGATAATTCCATGTCCCCCTTCACTACTTCGCGCATCACGCGGTATCCGCTGGATTTCCACGCTGGTGCGTCGCCGGGAATGTCAGCCATCAGCTGCCGGACCTCCTCCAGCCATCCATGCATGAGCATCTGGTCGGTTCGCTGCTCGATGATTTTCGAGAGAGTGGGACCGGGATCAAGCACAAGATAACGCGGCGTGGTTTCCGTTATCCGCTGCCCGGGATCGGCTCGCTGAAGATCGGACAGTCTTTTCCCCGTAAGCTCCGCGTTTTCAATGGCGCGCATCAGCTGCGTTCTGCCCAGATGCGCTTTCTCGGGGTCGAGGCGGATGCACCAGTTGCGAAGATCATTTGTGCACATCGCCGCGAACTGTACCTGCAGCTCCGCGCGCTTGACTGGATCCAGTTCCGGCGAGTTGAAGAGCGGCTCGAAGAGCGAGCGTATATACAGACCCGTTCCCCCAACTACTACAGGAACGCGGCTCATTCCCTTTGCTTCGTCGATCCACCTCCCCGCGTCATCCGCCCATTGAGCGGCGGAATAACGATAGACCGGATCCACTACGTCCACGCCCCGATGCGGGATTTCATGCAGATCGCCAGTCGGCTTCGCCGTCCCGATGTTGAAGCCGCGATACACCTGCCGCGAATCCGCGCTAATGATCAAGCCGTGGAATGCGCGAGCCAGCATCATGCCGACCGATGATTTGCCTGCGGCAGTTGGGCCGCAGATGACGGCGACGCTATTTGCGTCCAAATTTTCGCTCGAGTTCGTCCCAAGAGAGCTGTACAATAGTTGAGCGCCCGTGAACATCATGCGCGGGAAGCCGAGTGTCACGCAGTGATGCGAACAGGGCGCGCATCTCAGCCTGGGAGAGTACTTCCCCTGCCTTTATCGCGGCTTTGCAGGCGAATGTCGCTGCAAGATATTCGTGCTTCGCGGCGGTACCTGGATTGCGCGCGCCCGTGAGCGCGCTCAGCGTGTCGCGAAGACATCGTTCCGCGTCGAATCGCGCGTGCGGGGTGGGAACACATGTGACGAGCACTGTGTTGCTTCCAAAGTCTTCGATCTCGAATCCAAGCCGAGTGAAGTACTCACGATTCGCATCCATCGCTTCGGCTTCAAGCGGCTCGAGGTGGAGCGTCAGTGGAAGCAACAAGCGCTGACCACTCGCACTCCCCTGCTCCATTCCACGCAGGAACCTTTCGAACAGGATGCGCTCGTGCGCCGAATGCTGGTCAATGAGCACGACTCCTTCTGTGTGCTCGAACATGATGTAGGTGCGCCTCAGCTGCAGCAGGGGCGGAATCACCTCATCAGAACCGGACTGCTCCCGGGGATATTCGGCCGTTAGCGCGGCTCCATCCATTTCCGCACCTGTCTCCGGCCGAAAACCAATTGCATTCGCGTCTACACTCTGGACGAATGCGCGCGATTCGTCGAATGGCTGGGACTGGCCGGGCCCCGGAGCAGCGAGTGGAAGCCATGTTGGTCTTCCAAAGCTTGCGGCGCTATCCATCGTTCCAAGAGCCCGGCGCACCGCCGCTTCGACAGCACGCTCGATTGTCCAACGATCGCGAAAGCGAACTTCTGCCTTGGACGGATGAACATTTACGTCCACTGACTCAGCCGGAACTGTAACACTGAGAAAAAGTGAAGGCCTGAGTCCGGGAGCGATTGTCGAGCGATACGCAGACTCGGCCGCGCGTACAAGCCCTGCGTCGCGAATGACCCGGCCGTTGAGCGACAGTATGACACGTCGCGATGCAGTGCCAACGTCGGAGGGGCGTTCCACCAAGCCCGTTGTATGAATTGGTCCCGTGAGATCTTCAACTTCGACCAGCTTGGATGCGTAGCTCGCGTTCCAGATTTCGCCGAGCCGAGCGCGGAGAGTTGGAGACGGCGCGATATCCATCGTCTTGCGTCCGTCGTGAGTCACGAGCAAACGAATATCGCGCCGACTAACGGCAATGGAGGTAAGAGTGTCGGAGATGCTGCGCCATTCGGAGCGCGCGCTTTTCATGAACTTGAGGCGAGCAGGCACATTGGCGAAAAGATTTCTGACTGTGACCGTTGTGCCCTGCCTGCGTGCGGCGTCTGAGGAACCACGGTGTGTTCCGCCTCGCACTTCCAGGCGGGTGCCGCCTTCGCCGTTGTCCGAAGTTTCCAATTCGAGCTCCGACACCGACGCGATCGCCGGCAGGGCTTCGCCCCGAAACCCAAAGCTCGCGATGGTGACAAGATCCGATGCAACGCGAATTTTCGAGGTGCCGTGCCGCTC
>JBKJPM010000263.1:0-7170 GCA_046595175.1 Gemmatimonadaceae bacterium | reverse complement strand
TAGTCTTCCGCGCGCGCCAGATCGCCAATCCTTTCGAAGTATATCCCCGCATACTCGTAGTTCGTCGAATCGGCATCGATCGTCCTAACCATTTCCTGGGAGTACTGATTTGCTCGCGCGTGGTAGCCGGCCTTCCACTGAATCGCTGCGGCGTCACTGAGCCGGATCATGCGCATGCTCTTGTCGCGAACGCCTGCACCGATGGATACGAAGCTATCCACCGCGACGATCGCATTGCTCCAGTTAGCGCGCGCTTCGTATGCGTGCGCCATATGATGATATGCATCGGCCAGTCCGTAACGTTCACCGAGAAGTCTTGCAGCATTTGCGGATCGCTGCAGGTCGACAATGGCTGCCTCCTGCTTTCCCTGGGCAGCCAGTGCCCGTCCGCGATAGAGGAAGGCGAACATCTGCATTTCCGGGGAGCGTGCGCGGATTGCGAGGTCAATGGCCTGGTTGAGCGTAGCAATCGCGGATGAAAGGTCGCCTCTGTTGACATCCTCAATCGACGAAATCAGTAAGGGTTCGAATTCGAAAGCGTCGGCGTGATTTCGGTGTGCAATGGTTCGCATCTCCGCGATCATCGGCCTCCAGCGCTGGACAAAGTCTACGCTTCCCCGGTCCACGATCAGTTGGTTCAACTCGAGCAACCGCCATCGTACATAGGGACGTGCGTCGCCGGCGAACTCACGGGACATTTTCTCCACTTCGCCTTTTTTCGCTTGTTTATCGCCCGCAATATGCTGGTCTTGAACCAGCGAGATCTCGTATTCCATTTTCATTGCCGGCGTTGAGGCAGCGGCGATCTGCGCTCTGAACAGGCTCAGTAGTGCCGCACCAGCCCCTTCAGCTCGCATTGGCTCGCCGAGCTCCTCCATGATTTTCGGGGCATATCCGTATTGTCGCAGCGCTTCCTGCACGAGCAACGGACGGATATCGTAACCGGCCTGCATCGTCAAACGCGCAACTTCCGTGCACGGACTTCTTCCCTGCCTACGCAACAAATCGAGATATACCGCCTGCGCTTCAGGAACGTCGTGGCTACTGACCCCCCATGCAATTGCATGGAGACACACACCAAACGAGCTGGATGACGATTTCAGTTTATAACTGTTTCTAAGCTCCAGCGTGCGGCCTGATTTTCGGAGAAGAATCATCCTGCTCAAATGCGCGGGGAGATATTGCTCGTCTACTTCGTTCGCGCGGCGGTACAGCGCGAGTGCCGAGTCCATGTGAAACACGGCTTCCTGGTCGAGGCCATCCGACCAGAGCTGTCGTGACTCTGTGTGCGAAGGCGGTGTCTGGATTAGCGACCAGACAAGCAGTACAGCAAAAAGCGTCAGCGCGACACCTTGATGCTGTCTGCAAGAAGTTTTGCGGCCGACTGAATCGTACTTTCTCCCGCAGCCGCCATAGCGATCTCGCGCATTGCATCATCCCGCTTCCTCAGTCGGAGGAATGCCTTAGCCAGGTAATAATGACTTTCGGAAGTGTAAGCCGATTGAGGCATCGCCGAGGCACGTTGCAGCTCTTTTACAGCCGCGACTGCATTGCCGGACATCAGGCTGCTCACTCCCAGAAAGAATGTTGTTGTCACGGAGTCGGCCCCGGCCGCGCGCGCAGCCACAAATTGTTCAGACGATTTCGAATAGTTACTCTGCTGATACGAAATCATTGCCTGTGCAAAGAGCGAATCGGTAGCGCTGGTGTTAGCGCGTACCGTAACCCCACTGTAAACCGGGGCCGCGGCGACACCGCCAAGAGCCGCAAGTGAATTGCTGCCGGTCCTGGTGCTAGTGAAAATGAGCGCAAAGCCGGCTGCGATAGCCAGTCCGCCGCCAAGCATCCACGGGTTAAATCGCCGCGAAGGGATACGCAGCTCGCTTCGGACAAGGGCGGCGAGACGTACTTCGTTCCTGCACGATGCACAAATAAGCAGGTGCTGCTCGAAGGCGTCAGCATCCCCAACGGCCAGCGTGTTCGCTGCGTATAGTGCCGCGGTGTCATCTTCAGGGTCGTGATATTTCATGGCCGGGCTTGAAGGATTTTCCATTGTGGCCTTCACGGAATTAGTCGGCACACTTGGGTGATCGTGACTCAATTCGCGAAGAAAGCTTCACGCAATTTTTGTACGGCACGCGACTTTCGTTTGCGAATGACATCGGCGGATTCTCCAAGTTTTGCCCCAATGTCCGACGAAGTCATTCCGCGAACAAAGCTCATCATCAGCAGCGAGCGCTCAGGCTGCCCGAGTTTCCCGATTGCGATCCGAACGCGCGTTCGTTCTTCCGCGGAGACAATCTCATCGAGAACGCTTGGGTCGGGTCCCGGAATAGCATCATTGACTTCGAGGGACAACGTTTTGTATTTCCGCCGTAACGCATCGGCAATGACATGCTTGGCAATCCCATGGATGAACGCAGGGGGGTACCCAATCGGCACGTTACCCGCATTCTCAACAGTTCGGAGCGCGCGCAAAATTGTTTCCTGAGCCACGTCGTCAGCTGCATCCGGGTCGCCGAGGGCCCTGAGGGCAAGGAAGCGAATACCATCGGTGAAGTCCGCCCAGGAATGCGGGGCGCTGGGAGTCAGGTTGATGGTGTCTGAAGCCGGAGCCAGGTCTCTCGGAATCGGGATGGTCACACTCGCCATCCTCGCGCGACATAAGGGAAGTAAGACAGGGCGTAAACATTCGTCCTGGGACCGGTTCGCGCAATAGCGGAAAATGAATTTCGACATCCCTGTTGGAGACTTATAACTGGCGCATTCACCCTGCCATCGGTTCCCGTGGGAAGTTATGCGTTGCGGGTTAGCCCCTTCCCCCGGCAGCCGTCTCGGCCGGCCAGACCACAAGCGGAGTCGCAGTAATTGTAGTCAAGCAAAAAACACAAACAACAAAAGGCCGGCGGTTAAAACCGCCGGCCTTTTTTGTAACGGGTCGTTGAGTACGGAGTCGCTTTGTGATTCGAAGCGCACTCAGGAATGTTTACTGGGCGTGCGGTCTACTTCGAGAAGCCGTGGTGAAAGCTCAAAGAAACGATCGGATGCCACTTCGCATAAGAACCGATATCCTTGTTAACCTTTGCGGTTTCTGCCTGAACGTCTGACTGGAACTGCGACTGGTTCCCGCAGGGCTGGCCATTTGACGCAGTACAGGTCGCGGACGTGAAGGCGATCTTCCCCTCTCCGAGTTTGCCGACGCCCAGATCGAGCGATGCACCGAATCCGCGCTTGGTCGTCCGTCCGAACCCGATCCCGCCGTAAGGTCCGATCTCGCTGGAATTCTTCATGTTGCCGACAAGCTTCACTGTGCCGTTGTAGGTGTGGTTTCCGACGTCGGTGGCCCCCGTATAAGTCCCAGTCATATCGAACTGCGGGCGATGCATCACGCCGGCACCTAGATGAAAGCCTCCGGAAAACGGTGCCACCTCGACACCCAGATTCCAGATACTCGGCGGCGTATCGACAGTGAACTGCTTGTCTGAGAAATTTCCATCGTAATGGTACTTCGAAATCCCCAATCCACCCTTGAGCGCGATACGCGAATTAACGCCAAATCCCACTTCGGGACCGACACCGAGTGTGCCGACGCGAACGCCGATGCCGAGTTGGGCAAATCCTGCAGCGGGCATCATCAGTAATGCAAGTGCAGCGAAGAAAACAGATTTTCTGAACATCAATTCTCCTTAAGGGTGTGTTTATTTCCTTACTTGGCCGATTCTTTCGCCCTGTTCTATTCACCTTATGTCGCGCGAGGATGGCGATTGTGACCATCCCGGTTTTTTAGAGACCCCGTTCCGGCTTCAGCCACAACGGAATGCGTGCAGGCCTCAGGTTAGGCGAAGTTGGTTCTGTGACGACCGCAATTGACGACATTCGAATTGGATTTCATGCCGTCTATGCCAGAAACTGGACGGTTGCAAAGAATTCGTTCAGGAACGCGTGGAAGCGGGATTTGAAAATCGGGACGGTCACACTCTCCATACTCGCACGACATAAGGGGAGCAGGCCCTTCCAGACCCTCACAATCGGGAACACATATGTCTCAGTTACAGGCAAAACGAAATCTCGTAAAGCCCATCCCGCGCCCTGCGCGGCGCCAGGCTCCGCAGATCCGGATAGGCTTGATAAAAGGTTTCACGAGCAGTCGCATCATCAAGGAATTCGCGAAGGTGGGGATTGCGGCGCTGCTCGCCGCGTGCGGGGGCACGGACTCCAATGCTCCCGTTGCGCCCGTTGCGCCCGTGCCAGTTGCCACGGTCTCGGTGGCTATGGCAGCATCGACGCTTGTCGCTGGCGCCACGGCGCAGGCCACCGCAGTGCTGAAGAGTGCGGACGGCAATGTGCTCACAGGACGCACCGTCACGTGGAGCTCGGGCACGACGGCGACGGCTACGGTCGATGCGAACGGACTCGTGACAGCGGTCTCAGCGGGAACGAGTAATATCAAGGGAACCAGCGAGGGCATCTCCGGGACCGCCACCCTGACGGTGACGCCTGCCGTCGTACCGGTTGCGTCGGTGACTGTGACGCTGGCTGCATCAACGATTATCGCTGGAGCCACCACGCAGGCGACTGCTGTGCTGAAGGATGCGGCCGGCAATGTTCTCGTGGGGCGGACAGTAACGTGGTCTTCCGGGACGCCAGCGACCGCGACTGTCGACGGCAACGGACTCCTAACCGCAGTCGCGGGGGGAACCAGCGTCGTCACCGCGGCGAGCGAGGGCAAGACAGGAACAGCAACGCTGACGGTAACCGCTGTCGCGGCGCCGGTAGCGTCCGTGACCGTGAGCTTGGCATCACCGACGATAACGATCGGGACAACTACGCAGGGTACTGCCGTACTGAAAGACGCCGCCGGAAACGTACTCACGGGGCGAACGGTGACGTGGACGTCCGGAACTACAACCGTCGCGACGGTTAACGGCGCCGGACTGGTAACCGCAGTCACAACGGGAACCAGCGTCATCACAGCGGCTAGTGAGGGGAAATCAGGAACGGCGACTGTGACGGTTATTCCCGGGGCCTCAGGCACGCTCTTCAGCGTTCTGGCTTTATCCGCAAACAATGCTATCGCTGTCGGCGATAGCGGTACAATCCTGAGATTCGACGGTACCAACTGGACAGCGCAAGAGAGCGGGACCACTAACGCGCTTTACGCTATGAGTGACAGCCTCAACAATTTGCAGCCTGCAGTTGCGGCCGGCGCGAACGGGACCATCCTGGTGTACAACACCACCACGGCGAAGTGGGCTCCGCAGCCGAGTGGGACCAGTAGCACACTTTTCGGACTTAGTCGGGTTGGGGGCGGCACAATAGCGGTAGGAGCCGCGGGGACGATCGTCAGATACTCGACCACTACCGGGGCATGGTCCGCAATGACCAGCGGAACAACTAACGCACTTTACAGCGTGCAAGAAATCGGTCAGGGAACTGCGTACGCCGTGGGAGCATCGGGTACGATTCTAAATTACAACGGCTCGGTGTGGAGTGCGCAAGCCAGCGGAACCACAAACGATCTCTTCGACGTATCATGCGTTACATCGACTGAATGCTATGCATTGGGTGGTGGCGGAATCATCCTGCGGTACAGCGGTACTGCGTGGAGTGCGCTGCCCAGTGTCACTACGAAAACGCTGCGCGGCTTCGATGGGGCTTTGACCGGCAACGGCGTTGAGGCATACTTTGTCGGTGACGGGGGCACAATTCTTCGTACAACCAACTTCACGACCTTTACTGCGCAGGCTAGCGGAACCACGAACGACCTGAAAGCTTTGTGGGTGCGTTCGGTGAGTGACATCTTCTCCGTCGGTGCCGCCGGAACCATTCTGCGCTATAACGGATCGGCCTGGACGAAACAGCGCTGACAACAGGTTTCGTCTGGAGATAATTCCGGACGTTTCAGCCAAACTGCTTGGAAATGGCCGCCGGATAACTGGCGGCCATTTTTCCGTCTTGCTGCAACGATTTATAAGTTGGAACGATTCGGCCATCAAATGGAATGCGAAATACAAAGGAAGGGGCACCCCTACGTGATGTTACGTAGATGCATTCCTACCCTGTGGTACTGCCCCGTTGCGTCTGGAAAAATTCAGAAAGCACCAACGCGCATTCGTCTTGAAACACACCGCCGCGAACTTCAGGCTGATGATTCAGCTTCGAATGCCTCAGTAAATCACCAACGGACCCGGCCATTCCGGCCTTCTCATCCCAGGCGCCAAACACCACACGCTTCAATCGAGCGAGAACAATCGCTCCGGCGCACATGGCGCAGGGCTCCAGAGTCACGTAGAGCGTGCAGTCATCCAGACGCCAGCGCTCCAGTTTGAGCGCCGCTTCGCGAATCGCCAGCACCTCGGCATGCGATGTAGGGTCCTGATCCCGAACGGTTCTGTTGCTCGCACTCGACAACACCACATCGCCGCGCACGATGAGCGCTCCGACAGGCACCTCGTTCCGCCGCATTGCATCACGAGCGAGATCGAGAGCGCTCTTCATGAACGCCCCATCCCGCCCGTCTAACGCGCCCGTGGATACAGTCACTTCCGCGCCGCTGCCCCCTGCCCTTTCTCAAACGTGAACTGCCCGTCCGATCCTACCTTCACGAGGATGTGATCGCCCTCGGTGAAGTTCCCCTCCAGCACGGCCAGAGCCAATGGATTCTGCAGCATTCTCTGGATCACGCGCTTGAGCGGGCGCGCGCCAAACGCAGGATCGTATCCCTCCTCCGCGAGCACGTGTCGTGCTTCAGCGGTGAGCTCGATGGTGATCTTCCGATCAGCCAGCAGTTTGTCCAGATGCTTGAGCTGCAACTCTATGATGTGCTCGATGTGCTCCATCGAGAGCGGACGGAAGATGATGATGTCGTCCACACGATTAAGGAATTCCGGTTTGAAGTGCTGCCTGAGCGCCGCGGTAACCTGAGTCTCGATGACCGCCCAATCCTCCTTCCCATGCTCAAGGATGAAGGTGCCGCCAATGTTTGATGTCATGATGATCACAGTATTCCTGAAATCAACGGTCCGCCCCTGTGAATCAGTCAACCGCCCATCATCCAGAATCTGGAGCAGGATGTTAAACACGTCGGGGTGCCCCTTCTCTATCTCGTCGAACAGGATCACCGCATAGGGACGGCGCCGCACCGCTTCGGTGAGCTGGCCGCCTTCCTCA
>JBKJPM010000107.1:0-2786 GCA_046595175.1 Gemmatimonadaceae bacterium | reverse complement strand
AACCATTAATGAAAGCGGAGTATTTCTCGACGATGTTGTCTTCGAGACGCTGCGCAATGAGTTGCCAATCCCCGTGTATCCTTCGTACGATTTTATTGACGTTCTCGCCGCAGGCAGTTGCGCGGTGGCGGCATGAGCATCCCAGTTGTAGCAATCGTAGGCCGTCCAAACGTCGGCAAGTCGGCGTTGTTCAACCGGATTGTAGGGGAGAACAACGCGATTGTGAGCGAGGAGGCGGGAACCACCCGAGACCGCCACTTTGCACGCGCAGAATGGAATGGCAAGCAGTTCTGGCTTGTGGACACCGGTGGTATCACCGATGACCCGCGCGTTCCGATGGACGTCGAGATTCGACGCCAGGTAGCCGCCGCCATCGAAGAAGCTGACCTGTTGATGCTCGTCGTGGATGCGATAGCTGGTCTGCATCCCAGCGATTCGCGCGTTGTGGAAATGCTGCGCGAAGCGCGAAAGCCATGGGTCCTGATCGCGAACAAAGTCGATGATCCCATCACGACAGACTTCTACGAGTTTTATGAGCTGGGCGCCGGAGATCCAGTTCCGGTTTCGGCGGGTAATGGCAAGAACTCCGGCGACATGCTGGATGTTATCGTAAACAATCTTCCCGAATCCAAAGAGGAGCCCCTTGCAGCGCTGCGGGTTGCAGTGATCGGCCGTCCGAATGTGGGCAAGTCGTCGATCATCAACCGCCTGCTGGGCGAGAACCGGCTTGTTGTTACAGACGAGGCAGGAACCACGCGCGATGCTATAGATGCTCCGATGATGTATCACGGTCGCGAGCTCATCTTCGTTGACACGGCCGGTCTCCGCCGCCAGTCGAAAGTCAGTGACGGAATCGAGTTTTATTCATCGCTGCGAACCCGCCGCGCCATCGAGCGAGCGGAGATTTGCGTGCTGGTAATTGACGCGACCGAGGGCATGCACAACCAGGATCTCAAGATTGCGGCTCTTGCGTGGGAAGCGGGACGCGGTCTGGTGATGGTCGTGAATAAGTGGGATATCAAGGAAGAAAAGACAGACAAGTCTGCGGCTAAGTTCGAAAAGGAAGCGGCAGAGAAGGCCCCATTCCTCGGGTTTGTGCCCTTCATTTTCACGTCCGCGCTTTCAGGTCAGCGTGTGAACAAGATCCTCGACACTGTTCTCGAAGTCGAAGCGGAAAGAACCAAGCGGATATCCACATCGCAGGTAAACGTGGTCCTCGGGGAGCTGCTAGCGCGCAGACAGCCGCCGCAGGCCGCCGGCCGAGAAGTAAAACTGAACTACGCTACCCAGATCGAGATATCACCGCCGACGATTGCCGTATTCGGCAACAATCCGGATCTGCTGCAGGAGCACTATGTTCGCTACCTGCACAACGGATTCCGTGCTGCGTGGGGATTTCGCGGCGCGCCTCTGAATGTGGTCCTGCGCAGGAAATCGGGCTGAGTGCACCCACTCCTCGGAGTGGTAATCGCATACCTCGCAGGGTCAATTCCCTCGGCTTACATTGCGGGGCGACTGCGCGGAATCAATTTGCGTGAGCACGGCTCCGGAAATTTGGGCGCCACCAACGTTAGCAGGGTCCTCGGCTGGAAGACGGGCGTTGTGGTGCTCATCGCAGATATGCTAAAAGGAGCACTGCCTGTCCTGATGCTGCCCGGTATTATCTCCAGCACGCGTCCGGATCTGTGGGCTCTCACATTTGGAGTGGCTGCGATCGTGGGGCATGTGCGGCCAGTGTTCCTGCTGGGTAAGAAGGGAGGCAAGGGAGTGGCTACTGGCGCTGGTGTGTTCCTCGCGCTCGCATGGCTTCCCTTTCTGATCACACAGGTTGTCTTCTTTGCAGTGATTTTCACGACGAGGTACATGAGTTTAGCATCGCTGTGTGCTGCACTCACGCTTCCAATCGCGATTCTTCTATGGACTGGTGACATGTTCAGTCCCGTTTTTCTTGCAAGCGTTTCCATAGTTGTTTTCGTATTCTGGAACCATCGCGCGAACATTGGTCGGCTGCGCCACGGCCAAGAGCCCAAATTCTCCTTGAACGGAAAGGCGATATGACGCGCTGTGCCGTGATCGGTGCGGGTGCCTGGGGAACCGCGCTCGGAAATCTACTCGCGTGCAATGGGCACGAGGTCGCCATATGGGCTCTCGAACCTGACGTCGTTGATTCCATAAATGGCCAACATGTCAACGAACGGTTCCTCGCCGGTCATCGGTTGGAAGAGACCTTGTGGGCTTCCGCCGACATTCAGGAAGTTGTCAAAGGCGCCGAGTTCATTTTGGCAGCTGCGCCATCACACGCACTCCGCTCGGTGCTCAAAGGCGCGAGGCCTGGCATCGCTGCAAACGCACCCATTGTTGTGGCGACAAAGGGAATAGAGACCGAGTCGCTTGCGCTTATGAGTGAAGTTGCCGCACAGGAGCTGGCCGGGAATCCTATCGTTGCAATCTCGGGTCCGAGCTTCGCGTCTGAAGTTGCGTCGCATCAGCCAACTGCGGTCGTGGTTGCCTCATCAAATAACGAAGTTGCACGACAGACGCAGCGATTGTTCAGCTGCGATTACTTCCGGGCGTATTCGAACACGGACATTTGCGGTGTGGAGATTGGCGGCTCGTTAAAGAATGTCATGGCTCTAGCGACTGGAATTGCCGACGGTCTGGGTCTTGGATTCAATGCGCGTGCTGCTCTCATCACTCGCGGTCTCGCAGAAATGACCCGGCTCGGTGTTGCACGCGGCGCGAAGGCCTCAACCTTTGCCGGACTGGCTGGCCTCGGTGATCTGGTG
>JBKJPM010000309.1:0-9147 GCA_046595175.1 Gemmatimonadaceae bacterium | reverse complement strand
CTCCACCTCGGAGAGGCAACACTTGCCGGGGTGTTTGTATTTTACAGAGCGCGAAGGTTCGAGCGGAGAATTGTTAGTCAGTTTGTAAGTCAGTTTCCCCCGGCTTTTCCTGGGGTAGATGTTGGGAAACTCCGGCGCCGACGCTCGGTTTCCCTCATAAGTCCGACAATTTGTCGTAGTTTTAGTTTGATAGTTTCTGGTTTGCAACCAGGAGGTCGCAGGTTCGATCCCTGTACGCTCCACTCTCATAAAAATTGTCCCCGCCGCGGATTTCCGTTGGCGGGGACAATTTTTTGACGCGATGTTGGCGAGCATCCTTAAAAATGGAATTGCACGGGCGGCGCTCCACGCGCATCTGCTTACTTAATCACCCACCAGTCGGGGAGCTCAACTTGTAGAGGCAAGTTGTTTTGAATGGCGAACCGAGCGGCTGCCTGTACGACGCCGTCGTGGTCTCTGCAGTAGCCGTTGTAGAAATCGTGTCCGCCGATCACTCCGCCCGTACGTACTTTTGGAAAATAGCTTTCGATATCCGCGTTTACGAACGACTCCTCGTGATTGCCGTCGATGTAAACAAAATCGAGGTAGTGGATGGTCCTGTCTGTGACTTACTAACTATTCTCACACTGCGCTTCCGATCAGTATCTCCCCCACTGACGTGTACTCGAAGACGCCTGAGCCCACTGCACGGGCAAAAAGGCCTGAATCTCCCGACCCGATAACGCACGCAGCGAGATTCATGCTGGCGGCAACGAGGTGAATTGTCTGAAGCGCTGATCCCACTTCCTTCAGAATCAGCGAGTAAGGAAGGCCATCATACCGGCTGGTGACCGCTTCGAAATCGGATGCGAGGATAATCAACGTTTGACCATCATCCATCTCACCCACAGCGGCTCTCGCATCAAGCATGAGGGCCGAGGCTAATGCCGCCCCGGATACGAGACCAAGAGCGTGCGCGCGACGGTCATATAGGTAGAGGGCGGGGTCGAGTCCCTCACATCGTGCCACCGCGACAAATAAATCAAGTGAGTGACAACTCCCGCCACTCGGATATGCTCTAACGACGCTCGTGTGGCCGTTCGGAAGCACACGTTCTTTCTCCCAGGAGGATCGGCCTAGAAGTTCTCCGAGCTCCGCGATTGAGATGGCGGAGGGTGTGTAGCTGCGCCTGGATTGTCGGGCAAAAACGACTTCGTCAAGCGAGCGTGTATCGTTTTGCTGTGTGATCCGGGGAAGCGTGACCCATTCCTGAACATCAGGCGAAAAGCGGAGGGTGCGCCGATGCTCTTTTCGTCGTCGCTGTGCACCTCGAACGAACCCCGCTCTACTATTCGCATGCAAGGCTGCATCGGCGAATGACCAGGAAGACGCAGCACCATCGGTATCCGCGAGCATTACCGCAGCGTGAAGCGCATCCGAAAGGGCGGGTGCCAATTCCTCCGACGCATCCGTCAGGAGCGCGATCGCGTCTGACGAACAGAGCTCTACGCTTGCAAGCGCCAGGGGCGACTCTATTATGAGGCGACCTGAATCGAGTCGCATCCGCGCGAATCGTGAAAGACCGGCGTATGTAAGTTGACTGCGCTTTCGTAGCTGCCAATGCGCGGAGTGCGGTACTACGACAATATCATCGCGTGAGCCCGTGTACTCGACGGCAGAAATCTCGTGAAGCAATCCAATTGCGTACAACCATTCAGCGAGCACTGCGGCATCCGAACCGCCTCCGAGCTGCGCTTCAATATCGTCTTGCACTACACCAACACCTTCGAGTGAGCGTATCGCTGCTTCAGCCGCGGGGCTGGAGAACTGAAGTTTTAGATTGGTGGCAGGGCCGGTGACGAACATTGTTCCGTCACCGGGTTGCGCGATGCTGAATTCTCTGCGGAGGCGCACCTCCGTAGTATTAGGAGTTGCCGCTGCCAGTGCTGTCTGCCGCGCACCAGACACACCAGAACCCCTGACTCGCCGGAGCGCCCGCGGTCTGAGTAACTCCAGCTACGGGTGTTGCGGGAAGTACGATGTGGGTTACGTTGGCCGAGTTCTGGTGGACCTGCACCGTGTGTCCAGCGGGAACCTGAATGCCCTCATCAGCCAGCGCTCCAGTCGGATTGGAAATGAGCTTCTGCTTGAAAGCAGGGTCCTGCCATGCGCGAGCGATGACTTTCGATGGTGAACTAGCCACGTGAAACCTCCGAAGTTGTTGAACAGAATGTCCGCGCCATAATCATCGAATCGAGCGTTAGCCGCAAGGTCAGAAGGACAGAGCCATGGGATTGAGGCGTTCCTCCTGGTTTGGCTCGCTCACCCAGCCAAGCTTCACTGGAGTCGAGTACAGCCGTCCGGGTGCGAGCCTCCGGCGATAGTGACAGAGTCCCGGGACAAGCATCTTGACTGCCGGTATTCCGACATCCGCTCTTGTCTGGTCAAGGACCAGACATTCAAGTCCAACGTTTTCGAGCTGGGCCTGACAGAATTCGAACGCACGCGCTGTTGGGCCGGCGCCCATGACCGACTCCCTGAGTGGCGCGCTCCCAGCGGGTACAAGGAAAGGGCAGGACTGGAGTGATCCCCTTTCGAGCCATTGGCGAAGCCCAAGCGAGATTGGAGCGTTGCTGTCAGAGATCTCCTGCATGATTCCAAGGGTTTGTCCGAGCTCGGTAAGGGCTCGAAGAACGGCCGTACGTGCATCTGTGTGCGAGCCAAACCCAAAGAGCAGCAGCTCCGGTGCGGTGTCTGTGCGGCGCGAAACAGCTGCGTACGCCGGAATGCCAATGTCCGTAGTTATATCGAGAACCCAGACTTCGCGATTTATCGCAGAAAGCTGCGCAACGAATTCCCGGACCCAGGTGCCTTCGATTTCATCGAGTGAGACTGCGGGGCGACGAAGGGCGTTAAACCACCAGATTCCAACTGCGTCGCGCTCGATAAGCTCAAGCAGGCCCTGCAGCATTGCAGACTCCAAAGTGGCTCCAGCAGCATTGCCATTTGAGTCGGCAAAGCAAAAGGACCCGCCAGTGCTCACTGGAACCCCAAAGTAGAGAAGCGAAGTGGGGACGAACTTCTGTCGCTGCTGTGTCAACGACCAGACTGGCGTCCAGTCCACCATCTCACCTTCCTCGAACATGCGCGGAATTGGATCTTCCGCGGTGGCGAGTGCGGCACGCATCGCGAGCTGTCGTTCACTAAAGAGCATTATCGCATTCGGATGAACCGCCCGGTCCAGCAATTGGAAATAACTTCCCTTCAGACGCGGCTCATCTCCGCGGAAAACCGCTGAATGTCTTTCGGCGATTTCACCGATAAGGCTGGCGCGTGCGAGCAGGTCATTGCGTCCCTTGCCACTCGCGAAACTGCGAAGGTGACGGGTCGCATCTGTCAATCCGGCAGGTGTGTGCGCCCGGTTTGTTCCGCCAATGTAAATGTGTACAGCAGGCTCAACGCCAACGTTCAGTTTGCGAACACCCCTGGTGATTCCTGTGATAGGATCCAGAAGGTGGATGTTGTCCTCCATGAATGTCTGCGGATTTTCAGCTTGCGAGTCACTTCGCATATCCACAGGCGCGCCGGCGCTGCGCGAGTACAGCGTCTTGTCTCCGCACACAGGACACTCCGGACGCTGCGTGACTGAATGGCGCGAAATTTCTTTTCCATCCGGCCCGACCACGACCAACCCGTCATTTTCACTGTGTGAAATTGCCTTTTCGAGAATGATTGAGTCTGGCGCAAGGCGCTCCTGTGGTGGCGAAATCACCTGCAGAGCCTGATCTCTGGAGAATGCCGCCAGTGGCCTGTTACCCAGCAGGCGAATGTTGAGACACCTCCAACAAGGGCCGCCAGCGCCTTGATTAAACCGGGGTCCAATCCAGAACCCATCCTTTATGGGGGTTACGAACTGCCAGGGAAAATCTTCGCACGGCTCCATGAACAACGGATCATCACCAAAAAGAATCGCCAATCCATCGCACTGGATTAGTCCACTTTGCACTGCGGCCGTGGGTCCTTCTGCGAGACACCCTTCTGCTTCGAGGCATCGCAGCGCGTAGAACACTTCCGCAGGGTCAACGTCCACAGCCAGCAATTCTGCGATAGAATCATTGTCGCGGGCACCGTCCAGCAGCGGAATCAGCCGTTGGTACACATTTCCACTCAAGAGGAAATCGCCGGTAGGAGCGGCGAGGATGACTGCATCGTCGGGCGCTTTGTAGCCGGTGAGCGCCCGCGCCAGCGCGGGCCGCGTGATCATTGCTGCGCTGAGCCCGGACGAAGCAGAGCCTGAAACTTGGGATCCGCGCGAATGCCGTCGAAGTGCGGATCGACGGCGAGTGACTGCACCGACAGGTTGGTCGGGATGCTGAGCTGATGCCGGATGATATCAATTGCTTCATCAACATTTCCCAGGAGCAAATGAACCTCAAGCAACGTCCGCTCGTGCAGCGGCCCGCGCAAAGCATCCTGTGCAACGGAAGCTAGCCGCGTTCCGGTTGTAGCCTCGCGAATCGCATCGTCCTTTCTGCCGAGGTAAGCGTAGGCGACGCCGAGAGAACCGTGAAGAACTGCATCCTCGGGACGCTCTTTCAGGCGACGTTCCAGGATGGCCCGTGCCGCACCGGCTGCCTTGCGCACTTCAGCCATTTTGCCCTGGACATGGCGCCAGTCGGCAAGTGCGAGGTAGTACGCACTCGAATCCACGCGTACGGCACCCAACGACATTCGCTCGAGCTTCGCCTGAAACTCGGGACCGGAAATCATGAGTGCCCAGCGCCCTTCACTTCCACCGTCCACAAGAAGCAGCGACTCGATCACTGCTCCACCATCCGCATGTGATGCTGCCTCAGTCAATCGTTTACGGCGCGATACGAGATCGCCTTTCCACAGCATAGGGATCTCGGCGCTCTGGAAGTAGCAACCGTAATACTGAACGTCGAGCGCAATACACCGCTGAAACTCGCGATCCGCTTCCGCATACTCACGCCTGTGCGTCATCGTAGTGGCGAGCTCAATGGAAAGGAGCTTCGATCGCGGATTCAGCCCAACCGCCCGCCTGAACAGTTTTTCAGCTTCGTCCCATTTGCCCATTCGTCTGGTGAGAGAAGCCATGATCCAGGCGAGGTCACTGTTGCTGGGCTGGTCGCGCAGGGCGGCATCGAATTGCTGCTGCGCCCGGTCGTAGTCCATGGCTCCCAGATAGTAGTAGTAACCCACGGCTATGCGCGAATCCGGAAGTTGCGGATCAAGAGCTGAGGCCCGATCCGCGGCGAGCTTTGCGGCGAGCAGGCGTTTTGGTGTTCTGTCGAAGAAGTAGTAGTACAGCGTCTGGAACTGCGCGAGCTTGGCGTAAGCGAGCGCAAACGTTGTATCGGCTCTCGTTGCGCTCTCATAGAGCTCCACTGCAAGCCGCGTGGGCCGTTCGTCAAACAGGAATGACGAGTAGGGTGCAGCGCGCAGGAAATATCCATAGGCTTCAGCATTAGCCGTTACGTGCGCGCCGACCGTCCGCTGTTCATCAGGTGCGAGCCGGACACTTAGCGCACTTGCCACGCCTTTTGCGAGCTTTGCCTGCACGTCAAAGACTTTCCCAGGGAGAATGTCTTCCTGAGACGGCTCGCTCCATATCTCATTCTCGCCGCCATCGGCAAGGTCAAAGAGGTGTGGAATGACGCGCATGCGAATCACACCGTCGGAAGTTCGATCGGTCGCTATCGATCCGGTCAGTACATACCGCGCATTCAGTTCCTTTGCTATGCGCGCGAGCGGTGCCGTCGAGTACTGGTCAGCGCTCGCCCGTGAAATCATTCGCAGTCCGCGAATGCTGGAAAGCCGGCTTGTCACTTCATCAGTGACGCCTTCCGCGATGTACTTGTCTTCCGAATTCCCGCTATGAGTAAAAGGCAGGACGATGAGCAGTGGTGCGGCTGCGACAGATGCAGGTACAGATACGGATGACGATGATCCCGGTTTTACTCCCGAGTGTGGGACAAGTGTGGTTACCGCCCATGCAAGTAAGGCAATTGCAGCGACGGCGGCGGAAATCCAGGTGATTGGTTTTCCGGAACGGCTACGAAAGCCTGGCAAAACTCCAGTGTGCATGGCGCCCGCACTTAACGCGGACGCGAACTCTGTCACGGTTGCAAACCGTTTGTTCGGGTCCTTTTCCAACGCACGACAGATCGCACCTTCGACAGCGCGGGGAACGTCGGGCCGCTTCGCGCGCATGTCGGGAACCGGGTCCCTCCAGTGGCGCATTATCACCTGCTGGGCAGATGTACCGCTGAATGGAGCTTCGCCCGTCAGTGCTTCATACACAACACATCCGAGGCTGTACTGATCAGTGCTTCCATGAATGTTGGACGTGCTCTCGGCTTGTTCGGGACTCATGTACTCGGGCGTGCCGATGGCAAACCCCGCCTGCGTGAGCTTCGTCGATCCTGCTGATAGTGCGCGCGCAATTCCGAAATCGGCGACTACAACCGAGCCGCCGGTGAGCATGATGTTTTCCGGCTTGATGTCGCGGTGCACGATTCCACGTGTGTGCGCGTAATCGAGCGCGAGCGCAGTTCGCTGTGCGAGCTCCACCACCTCGTTCACTGGCATCTTGGGCTCGCGTGTCAGGCGGTCGCGGAGAGACTCACCTTCGATGAGCGGCATCACATAGTAGAGCCTGTTCCTCCACTCGCCCGAATCGTACAGCGGAAGGATGTTCGGATGCTGCAATTTGGAAATGATTTCAATCTCACGCGAAAATCTTTCCAATCCAATGGAATCACCGATCTCGGAGCGCAGCACCTTGATTGCTACGCGACGATTATGCTTCCGTTCGAGCGCACGATATACAGTGGCCATTCCTCCCTGGCCAATCTGGCTCTCGATCTCGTAGTGGTCGCTGATCACGTCGCCAGCCAACAATGCCGGTGGGGCATTACCTGCCGTGGACTCCTCCATGTCGCTCACCAGAGGCGGACCTGATCCAAATCAAAGCTGAACTGAGCGCCGCTCCGCGACGACGTAAAGCGAACTGCGACAATCTTGCCGGGTGCGGCGATGCCTAACTCCGCAAAGGCCATTCGAATCTCCGTCCAGTCTGCCTGCGTGGAGAACATGCGAGGTCTTGTCGTCGTTCCATCGTACATATCGAGCACAACGCTGTAGGAACCCTTATCTCCGCGTGTCCAGAATTTGAACCCTTTGAAGCCGTAAAAGGGTGGGGGCGACATGATTTTCTTGAGCGGGCGGAATTCAACACCGCCGCCGGCGCCACCCTGAACTCGAAGTGCGTGCGTCGAGCCCTGCGCTCCATCTGGCGTCACTGTTAATCGTGTAGCCGTGAGTGGCTTCCACTCTGGATCCTTGATTGTGTTTGGCCCGATGTATCCTCTAACCGACATCAATCGATCGAACCCGCCCAGGACGTTCCCAATGAGAAGAGTTGTGGCGCGCGCCAAAGTCATGCGGCGCGGAATGCGCGTTCTGTTGACAAGACGTCCGCGTTTCCATACGCCTGCAATGCTGAAAGTTACGTTGATGTCTGTTGTAGGGTCGCCTTCGATTAGAAGCAGGTCAGACCGTAATCCTGGTTTAACACGGCCGCGGTCGGTCAGTCCAAAAATTTCCGCAGGTACAGACGTTGCTGCACGCAGGGCCTCCATTGGGGTGAACCCAGCGCGCACCATGTTGCGGAGCTCGAGATGCAGTGTGATGCCGTGAGCGGTTCCGGGGGCCGGCGAGTCGGAGCCAGCAATGACAGGCACGTTTGCCGCCCGCAGCTGCTGCACCACACTCTTGGCAATCTGCATGTGCGCCTTCGCGGGCGGACTGAGGCGTTCGCTGAGTGAGCTGTCCTGACCGGGGTCGAGTTTGCCAAGCACGCTTGAATCGTGAAGCATCCGGTCCAGGCCCCAAGTCGAATCTGTTGAAAGCTGGCCGATCGGTGTGAGCGTACTGATAACGAAAGCGTGATGGGCGGCGACAAAAGCACCGAAGCCTGCGTCTGGCATGCTGTCGGCGAAAACATGCGCAATCGCGTTTGCCCCGGCCTCGAGCGCGATCGTCGCGCCGCGATACGATCCGATATGCACAATCGACAACACTCCGCGATGCCGGGCCGCAGTAATTGCGGCAGCCATTGTAGCGCTGTCCAGCATTGGTCCCCTGAAACCCCATTCAGTACCATTATCGTAGACGATCTTTATGTAGTCTGATCCTTCTGCGAGCCGGTGGTCAATGAACTTCTGCGCCGAGTCTGGAGATTGAAGCGTGGGGATCGGGAAGCCAAATTGTGTGCCGTGACCCCCGGCGGTCGTGACAAGAGTGCCCGCGGTTCGGAAATCTGCGAAAGTGTTGCCAGTGCGTGTTATCCCGGATTTCCTGAGGGCCTGTATTGTGTCAACCTGGGCGAACATGTCGAGTTCGGTCGTCACACCGAAGACAAGGGCTTCGGCGAGATTTGTTCGATCGTTGATATGAGTATGCCCATCAATCAATCCGGGCAGAAGCGTGAAGCCGGAAGCGTCACAGGATCGAGTTCCCGATGGTACTTCCAGGCGTGCCCCGATCGCCGCAATCAGCGTGTCGCGTACATAAACATCAGTGCTCGGATGGACCCTTTCGCCGTCAAAGAGCCTGACATTACGGATGACGAATGGCGCGTTTCCACAGTCCGGCGCCTTGGGCCGGTATTGCCCTAACGCACTGGAAAATGGGGAAAGAACGGGTAGCAGCCAGACCCAGGGAGTAAGTACACATCGCATGCACAACAGTCTGTCATTTGTGTAGCTGTTGCGCCAGACAAAACTGAGAGCCGGCAGCGCGAACGCTGCCGGCTCTCTAAATGGAATCTACTTCTATCTGTGTCCGTGACCTTCGCCGGCGTCATTGCCTTTCCTGCCATTGTCTTCGAAAGCATGGAAAGACGTGCGGATGTTGCTTTCTATGATCCTGGCCGCAGGTGTACCCGGCACCGCCAGTGCTGGATTTATGACGTCGCCGTGCATCGTCACAAACCACTTCGATACGTCCACCGTAATTGTCGCATTTTTGGTGGTCGCGTCAATAACCAGCGCGGGATTGAAACGCATGTGAATCTTAGCACGCAATCCAGTCTTGAACGTGAAGGGAGCACCATTGAAAGTGCCGTCAACACGCAGGCTTGTA
>JBKJPM010000248.1:0-15828 GCA_046595175.1 Gemmatimonadaceae bacterium | reverse complement strand
GGCTTCGGAAGAGCGCGAAGAGCAATCTCCACTTCGCTCACTATCGGAACGCCGTGATCGGCCGCGGCCTTGAGCGGTGGTGCAGAAGGACTTATTCCGGGACTTGCGACGAGCAATACTGCTCGAGCAATGCGATCCAGGTCGTGATTCCCGAAATCAGCGGACGCGCCAAACGACTGGGCTCTTGCCGCAGCTTCACGGACGGCCGGTGAATCGGAAGAGTCGGAAACGTAGACGCTTGCTCCGCCGCGGCGGAGCAGCTCTGTTGCGGCGAGACCGCTGCGACCGAGACCGACAATCGCGATCTCTCCGCCGCGCGGCAGCGGCGGGTCGAAAATCATCTTAGCTTGATCGTGCCCAGAGCCAGAAATGCGCACAGTATCCCGAGAATCCAGAATCGAACCACCACCTGCGCCTCGTCCCACCCGCCCATCTCAAAGTGGTGGTGTAAAGGCGC
Source organism: Gemmatimonadaceae bacterium (assembly GCA_046595175.1). Lineage (GTDB taxonomy): Bacteria > Gemmatimonadota > Gemmatimonadetes > Gemmatimonadales > Gemmatimonadaceae > UBA4720. Next base: position 15,371 of record JBKJPM010000248.1, on the reverse strand, counting down.
TCGCCTGAAGACACGGTTCTTCTGCGCGTACTCGAGCCCATGCCTTTTCTTCCTGTACTTGAACACGACGCGCTGGATAATCACGGATGACATTTCAGCGACAAAAACTCCTCCGATCAGCACGAGGAGAAATTCCGACTTGAGGAGAATCGCTACAGCGCCAAGCGCTCCACCCAGCGCGAGCGAGCCCGTGTCTCCCATGAAAACCTGCGCGGGATGTGTGTTATACCATAGAAAGCCGATGCAGGCGCCCATGATGGCCGCACAAAAAACGGTCAGCTCGCCAGCCCCCCGCAGGTAGAAGAGCTGGAGATATTGCGACGCGTCATACCGCCCGATCACATACGCGAACAACGCGAAGGTAAGAATTGCGATCGCCGTAAGTCCGGCGGCAAGGCCATCGAGTCCGTCCGTCATGTTCACCGCGTTGGTCGCTCCAGTAATCACGAAGGTCACGAACAGAACGTAGATCCACGCGAGACCTGCGCTCGCGGGCACGATCAGCAGATACTTATAGAACGGAAGCGTGGTGGACGCACCGGGAAGAGTAGACACGGGGAAATGCCAGAGTGAATATCCGAGCACCAATCCCAGCGTCAGCTGACCGGCTAGTTTGTACTTCTCGACGAGGCCAGTGTTTTCCTTTCTTCCCAGCATGCGCTGTTTCAGCTTCAGGTAGTCATCGAGAAAGCCGATGATTCCCATCCACAGCATGGAAAAGAGCGCAATCACCACGTACCGGTTGGTGAGCTTGGCCCACAAGAGCGTAGGAATGAAAGTCGCGAGCAGAATAATTATTCCGCCCATCGTGGGAGTCGTTTTCTTTTCCTGATGTGAATCAGGCGTCCCTTCGCGAATCACCTGGTGCAGCTTCATGCTGCGCAGGCGTCGAATTATCGCAGGAGCGAAGACAAAGGTGAGCAGCAGCGCAGAAACCGCAGCGCCGGCCGCGCGAAAGGATATGTAGTTGAATATCCGGAGAAATCCGAAGTATTTGACCAGCGGTGTGAGCAGATAGTTAAGCACTTTGGCCGGCCCAGGCTGTTATGTGTGGTACGACTCGTTCAAGCTGCACTCCGCGCGACGCCTTCAATAGAATAATCGCATCCGGCGCAAGACGGGGTGCCAGCTTCGGCCAAAGATCGTCCACGTCAGCAGCGGTAACAACACGATTGTCGGCTTTCCCTACCCTTTCGAGCGCCTGAGCGAACTCACCAATGCCGGCGACCAAATGTGCCCCCGACCGGAGGGCCACCATTGCAATATCATCATGACACTCGGCCGATTTTGGCCCAAGCTCCCGCATCGTTCCAAGGACTATCACGCGCTGCCTTGCGTCACCGGACGAGGAAATCAGCTCGATCGCAGCTCGGGTAGAGCCGGGGTTGGCGTTGTAGGCGTCATTGATGAGTATCGCCTTGCCCACATTCTCCCAAGCTACACGCATCTTGGGCTGTGGCATTGCTGCAATTCCACGCGCCGCGGATTTCAAATCCACGCCGCACTCGATCGCAGCCGCAACCGCTAGCATCATGTTGCGCAGGTTATGAGCGCCGCGGATTGGCGGAGCAAAGTCAACATCGCCGATCATGACCCTACCCAGACCGTCGGCACCCATTGACCAGCTCTTTGCTTTCACGTCACCAGAATCCAGGCCTGCAGAAACGAGCCGCTTTGCCTTCCCCTTACCTGCGTTCCCGATCTCCGGCTGCGCGCTCGGCACGATCCCTACTGAAACACCATCGAACACCGCCGCCTCTTCCCTGAGAACTCCTTCAAGGTCGCCCAGGCCTTCGAGATGCTCCTCGGCAACCGATGTGACGATTGCAATGTCAGGAAGCGCGATGTCGCGGAGAAGCCCCACCTCCCCCGGAAGGCTTGTCCCCAGCTCAATCACAGCGAGGTCGGCTTCTGCAGGGATTCCGAGCAGTGTCAACGGGACACCGATGCGATTGTTCAGGTTTCCGGTTGTCGCATGCACCTCGAAGCTCTGCCCCAGCGCCGCGCGCAGCAGCTCTTTAGTACTCGTCTTGCCATTGCTGCCGGCTACACCGATGACCGTCTTACCCCAAACTTTCCGCCAAAATGTTCCAAGCCTGCCGAGCGCGATCAGAGTGTCTTCGACGACGTACACCGGGATTCCAATCCCCCCGGCGCGACTAACATCCGATACTATGACCGCAGAGGCACCGGCCTTTACAACTTCGGCCACGAAATCATGTCCGTCGAAATTTTCACCACTTAACGCAACGAACAGCTGTCCGGGGGTGATCGCGCGCGAGTCTGTTGTGATGCCGGAAATGGTAGCCGTTCCAGCCGGACGGCCTTCCTTCAAGAGGTCGCCTAAGGCTTCTGTTACACGCTCAATGGTCCAGAATTGAGTCACGACGCCGCTCCGGTCAGCTCGCCAACGATTTGTTTCTCATCAAATGGGAATTTTTCAGTTCCGCGAATTTGATAGGTCTCGTGTCCCTTCCCCGCGAGCAGAATAAGATCGTCAGCTCCGGCCATCGAAATGGCCCGGGCAATTGCTTCCCGTCGATCGGTAACCCGCTCGTGATTATTCGTTTTCATTCCTCCAACAATATCGTCAATGATGGCGTCGGGTGGCTCGGTTCGGGGATTGTCACTGGTGACGATGCTGAAGTCGGCAAGCTCTTCTGCCGCACGCCCCATTAATGGCCGCTTTCCCTTGTCTCGGTCTCCGCCGCATCCGAAGACACACAACAGTCTCCCGGCAGTAATAGGCCGGAGGGCGCCAAGTGCCCGCTCGAGGGCGTCGGGAGTATGAGCATAGTCCCGCACCACGGCGGGATGCTTCGAGATTATCTCCAGACGTCCAGGTACCTGCGGAATTCTTCCCATGGCATCCGCAATTTCCGCCAGCGGTTTTCCGAGCGCCCACATTGCAGCAGCGGCGCCAAGAGCATTGGTGACATTGAAATCCCCGATCATCGGAAGCTTCACCGGATGGCAGTTCGTGCCGGCACAGAGTTCCCACGTGCTCCCACTGGCAGTCAGCAAGATCTGTCGCGCCATGATATCGGATTTTTTCCTGATTCCAAAACGGACCACACGACCCGCGATCACAAGCCCATCCCATGCGGGATCATCTGCATTTACTACGGCAATTCCATCCGGCGTCAGGTATTCCAGAAGACGCGCTTTGGCCTCACGGTAGTGTTCCATCGTACCGTGATAATCCAAATGATCGCGAGTGAGATTTGTGAAAAGCGCAGCGTGATAGTGCAGGCCTTCAACGCGGCGCTGATCCAAACTGTGCGAAGAAACTTCCATCGCCACCCTGCGGACTCCCCGGCTAACAAGCTCCCGGAGCACTCTCTGCAGCTCTACGGGACCTGGGGTCGTAAGATCATCTCCGCCAGCAAGAGGATCCCCGGCACTTCCCACAAGAATTCCGACCGTCCCAATCGAGGCACTTCGCTCCGTCGCTTCATCCATCAGATGGCGGAGAATTCCTGCCGTGGTCGTCTTGCCATTCGTTCCCGTGATGCCAACCAGCTCCAGCGTCCTGGCGGGACTGGCATAAGCCACTGCAGCGGCGATAGCTGCAGCCCTCCGTCCGTTGCTCACGACTATCTGCGGGATCGCATCACTCACCGAGCGCTCACATACAACCGCCACGGCTCCTTTCAGTATGGCCGCAGGAATGAACTCCTGTCCATCGCGAGCTGTTCCGCTGATCGCGATAAACAGCGATCCCGGTTTGACGCGACGGCTGTCGTCGGTAATGAACTGGGCCACTCTGGGAATGTCACCCACAACTTCAGTCAGGACGTTCTCACTCGCGAGAGCGTCAACGACTGCGCTCAAGGAGAAGTCGCTCACTTCGGTCTTGATATCCGAACCAGGCTGCCTGCGCGTAAGAGCGTACCTGAAGCCGGGCTCACAGCCATCGCTGCGCCGTTGAACAGAGCCACGCGGAAACCTGCTTCGTGCATGGCGCGCACTGCGTCGCGCAGTGTCATGCCGGTGATAAAGGGAATGGAACGCGCGTCCGAAGGAGCGGGTGCGGAATTATTACGGACCGGCAGCCGGACCACTGTATCATTGGGTATCGTGGCAACGATTGGCCGCGTGAAGGCCGGCGCAAAGGGATCAACTGTATCCCGTCCCGCAATTACCGTCTTAGAGTCGGGGATCACGGCGCTCGCTGGAACGCTCGCCACCGCCGCGAGCGAATCCGGATGCGAACTGTCCTTTCGCTCCGCGACGAGCAGTCTGCCGCGATCCAATGCGGCATCGCGCGCTGCCAGCGCGGCACGCAGTACATGCCGAATCACAGGCGCTGCGATGTCTCCCCCGTAGTAGCCATTCTTTGGGCTATCCAGTTTTACGAGCACCACATACTGCGGATTCTCTGCGGGAAATAGTCCGACGAAAGAAGCTGTGTAGTTTCCGGCGAGATATCGACCCCCTTCCACACGACGGGCCGTTCCACTCTTTCCGGCAACCTCGAAGTTGACCAGGTCAGCCTTAACAGCCGTTCCGGCGGCGACCACACTACGCAGCATTTCCTGCAAACTGTCTGCAATCTCGACCGGCATCACACGACGCACAACGCGCCGCTTCGCCTGGTACACAACCTCGCCGTCCGGATTGCGGACGTCCTTGATGATGAGCGGTTCTAGCAGCTCGCCGCCATTGGCAATCGCGCTATACGCAGTCACGAGCTGAAGTGGCGTCACCGCAATCTCATATCCCATCATGAGGGACGCCGCGGAAGTGTTCGACCATTTCGCGGGCTCGCGCAAAGTACCAGCCGCCTCCGCAGGCAATGAAATGCCAGTGGGAGTTCCGAAACCCATGTCGCGCAGCGTTTCATACTTCTCGCGCTGCGAAAGTCGCTGTGAGAATCTTACGATACCGACATTGCTCGAAAATCGAATCACATCCGCCAGCGAAAGTTTCTCCGCCTTGTGCACGTCGGTGATTGTTCGTCCGTCGAGCACGAATTTCCCGTTGTACGTATCGATGATTTCGTCGGTGCGGGCACGATGCCGCGCAAGCAGCGCCGCGGCCACAAATGGCTTGAGAGTTGAACCCGGCTCGAACGGCTCGGAAATAGCCGTGTTCGCCATGGCAGCCGGGTTCGCGCGCTTGCTGGCCATCGCGAGAACTTCACCCGTGTGCGGATTCATAACGACGATGTCTCCGCCGGATGCGCTCAGGCTGTCTACCGCAGCCGCGAGAGCGCGCTCGCAGATTTCCTGAAGCCCGCTGTTGATCGTAAGTGAAACCGTGTGACCCGGCTGCGGAACCGTACCCCACGTGTCGGGCGATTCGAAACCACGGCCCGTTTTGTCACGCGCGAGATTTACAGATCCACTGTCGCCCCGCAGCAAAGAGTCGAGCGCCAGCTCGACTCCGTCGAGCGGGCGTCCATTCGGGTCAATGCGTCCAGTAATTCGGCGCAATCCACCGGTGTTGGGGTAAATGCGATTGACAACTGCCGAGGGATGAACGCCGCGGAGTGCCAGCAGCGGCGCCACATCGGACTCGAGAAAGAGAGTTGGAATTTCGACCCACTTTTTCCCAGGAGTCAGAACCGCCGTTATCCATTTCTGCTCGATGCCGGAATTGCGCATTGCGCGGGTTACTGCAGCAAGGTCACCCGCCTCGTTTGGCGCAATCGCCAGGCGAACGCGTTCCTGGCTCTCGACGAGGCGCGAACCAGCCGCGTCCAGTATCTCCCCGCGCGAGGCCGGCAGTCCGGACGAAAAGAAGTGCTGCCGTTTCGCGAGACCCGACCAGTAATTTCCGCGAAATAGCTGTTCACGGGCAGCTTTCCCAATTAGCGCGAGGGAAAATACAATCAGAAAAGCGTGCAGTATTCCAAGCCTGCCAGGTCGCTTCACTATTTCTTCCGGCGCGGCATGATGACCACCTGCGTGTCAGCGGGCACGCGCATCCCAAGCTTATTCTCCGCAACTCCACCAAGACGCGCACGACTGGATGCGTCCCGGATGTCACCTTCAAGCTTTACGCGCTCCGCAGCCAGTGCTCCAAGGTCTCTCTCCATCGCTCTCACTACTGTGGATTCAGTATAGCCGTAACTTCGGCGCCAGATGATGGTCCAACCGACGACTACCAAGGTAACAAGCGACAACAGGATTACCGAGCGTCCTCTCATCTAGTCCGCACTCCGCCACGCGCGCAGCCGCGCGCTCCGTGCCCGCGAGTTGTGCGCTACCTCATCGGCTGATGCCTGGATCGCTTTCTTCGTCAGAACCTTACCCAGTGCTTTCCCGCGGCAATTGCACTGCAGCTGCTCCGGGGGACAGATGCAGCTCCGGCTCCATTCGCGGAAGGCATTCTTGACGACCCTGTCTTCCCCGGAGTGGTAGGAGATCACAGCAATGGTGCCGCCGTTCGACAGCCTTTCTCGCAATTTCGGGAGAGCCGATTCAAGTGCGGTGATTTCATCGTTCACCGCAATGCGAATAGCCTGAAAGATTCTCGCAAAGTCGCCGGGTCCGCTTCTCGGTCCAAGCACTCCGCGTATTGCGCCAACCAGATCGTCGCTCGATTTGAATTCACGATTTCCGCGTCGCCTTACGATTTCGCTGGCCATTCGCCGCGCCTTGGGTTCATCGCCGTAATCGCGTAGTACACTGGAAAGATCCTCGACTTCCGCCGAATTCAGGTAGTCCGCAGCGGACTCCCCGTCGCCTTCCATGCGCATGTCGAGCTGCGCACCTTCGCGAAAGGAAAACCCCCGCTGCTGATCGTCAATTTGTCTCGAGGAAACGCCAAGATCGGCAAGAATTCCGTCGAATCTGGCGCCGGACATCTCTGGCATCCGGTCAATGTAGGCAAAATTTCCCTGTATGGCGCGAAAGCGGCCTGCATCCAGAAACGATGCAAGCCGCCTTGTTCCTTCCTCTATGGCAACCGGATCACGGTCGATCCCGACTACCGACTTCCCCGCGTTAAGCAGTGCTTCGCTGTGTCCGCCTCCGCCCAACGTACAATCCAGTACTTCACTTGTCTTGCCGAGCAGTTCCAGAATCTCGGCGACGAGCACCGGCGCATGATAATCGGAATCCCACGCGCCCGGCGCTCCTGAGCTCACCTTCGCTCTGAGACTATTTGCAGAAGCGGCTCACCATCGAATTCACGGCGGGCATGAACTGTGGAATCGCTGCGAGCAACTGCTTCGCCGCATCCGGGAAATCCTTGAGTCCGGCCGGAACATTCTCCTGCGCCGTCCCGAAAGCCTCCTTCGAGAGACGCGCAAGCGCGCAGCTCTTGGTTTCCTGCGCTTCGTTGATTGCGCTCTGTCCGATGCTGAACGACGAAGCTCCAATCAGGAACTTCGCGCTCGCCGAACCATCCAGTCGATCCGAAAGGCGCAGCAGTGTTACTGCACGCTGAAAATCAGCACGGTTCTTAGATGCGTTTCCTGCGCGGTAAGAATCATTGCCCAGCTTCAGCGCAATCTTGGCGAGTAACGATGCATCCGCTCCAGCGGCCGCACCACGCTCAAGCGCCGAAGCCACCTGATCCCATTGACCCGTTGCCGCCAGGGATGTAGCGAGCAGTGCGTACCCACCTTCGACCTTGGGATTGATTGCAATTGCCTTCTGAGCGGCGGCGGCAGCTTCAGCCGGACGACCGGAGTTGGACAGCGTCTGCGCGTAGATCGCCAGCAGCGTCGCATTGTTTGGATACTTCGCGGTCGCTTCCTGCAGCGTCTGTGAGGCCTGAGCAGACTGGTTGAGAGCGGAGTACGCGCTCACGAGCTTGATGTAGTATGTGGAATCGGCGGCGGCCGTATCAACCTTGGCGTATTCGAGCCCGGTTTGAATGGCCTGCGGATATTGCTTCGCCGCGAGCAGCACCAGCCATCCCGTGCGGAGCAGGCCCGGATCGCCCGGGTTGTTGCGGAGAATCTCGGTGATGATGGGAACGGCACGCGCAGCCTGACCGCTTGCAGCCAGCCCGTTGACGACCTGGTCAACGAGACGGAGGTTCGTCGGATCTGCGGACATCAGGCCAAGCAGTGCGTCGATCTGACGCGGATCCTTGCGCTGCTGGTAAATGTCAGCCATCCAGCGAAGCGCCGGAATGTTCTTGGGATCAGAAGCAACGATGCGCTGCGAAAGTGCAAGAACCGAGTCGAGCTGGTTGCTCGCATAGAACGCATTGCCCATGCAGATGCCGGCGATCGTTCCATTTGGGTACGCGTTCATCGCCTGTCGCGCAGCTGCAATTGCGTCGGGGTACTTCTGCTCGCGAACAAAGCTCACGCACTTGGCTTCGCCTTCGAGCTGCTTCATTGCGGACTGTGCGGACTTGGAAACGCTCGCAGCGGCTGCATCCAGCTTTCCTTCGGCCGGCGGCAGTACCTGCGATACGTTGTTGTCGCGGGAAAGAACAAGGCGAGCGTCAATCCGCACACCGGCCGCGTTGCGGGTTACGATTCCGTCGATGTAATGATCTGCCCGCAGAAGTGTTGCGAGCGCTTTTGCGTCGTTTGAGCCCAGAGCTTCGGTCGTGGAATAGCCCGATGCCTGCAGCGTGTTGTAGATGTCGTTCTTCGGAATGACGAAGAGGCTCGCCGGACGAACGTCGCGGGTCAAGCGCGCGCGAATCGCTTCGGCTGCCTGTATTCCAAGCTCCTTATCGGTGCTGGAAAGCGTCGGCACCATGATGCGCGGTGCGAGCTGTTCGGTACGTTGTCTCTGAGCGTGCGCGGGCGTGGCCACTGCAGCCGAAAGAAGAGCGGCGACTGATCCTGTGAACGCCAAAAGTTGACTTACACGTGCCTTCAATGTTGTAACCTCCAAAACTTGTGACAGGCGAAATGAATAAGGGAATACACCTGCGATTAACTGCGGGTCCGGCGAAGTGAAACTTTTGCATGAGCGAGGAGGGACTCGAACCCCCGACATCCTGCGTGTAAGGCAGGCGCTCTAACCAACTGAGCTACTCGCCCGGCTTGCAGAAACTGAGCCTACGTCAGCCCAGAATCGCCATCGGCACCAGGATGCAGTACCCGATAACTAGCAAGAAAGGGGCAACCACCTCGCCCCCTCTCACGAGGTCAGCGTAACCGAGGAAAAGCGTAACCGCCGCGACGCCCCAAAGAATTGCCGGGCGGCGCCAAACGGGTCCTACATCGCGCTCGGCGGTTGCTTTTGAGTCCGAATTTGCCATAAGCCCTCTAGTGTAGAGCCCCCGAAAAGGGGTGTCAAGCGCTCTGCTACTATAAAGGGTGGGGAAATGGCTTTCCTGCCTCAACAGCGTCCAAAATCTCCTGACAACGGACGCCCCACACATTTCGCTTCGCAGCCGAAGCCCCGACGCGCCAACACCCTTTTGCCTCCTCGGGCATTCCCGTAAGGTAGAGAGCCCTTCCGAGGTAGTAGTATCCCTCGGTGAGGTTGGGACCGAGTGAAACGGCCTGACGTAGAAAATTGCTCGCGTCCAGGTACATCTCCCGCTTGAGGTATGTAATTCCAAGATAGAGATTCGCGTACAGCGTGGCCTTTGGATCGTTTTCCATTTTCGCCGCGCGCGTCAGGTACCTAATCGCCTCAATCACTTCGTCCCGGCGAAGGGCTATGTAACCCCCCGCAACATGTGCCAGCGCATTTGACGGCTGCAGCTGTAACGACCGGCCCACCCAGTCGGAAGCATCATCTAGTTTTTCCTGGTGCATCAGCGCCCACGCAAGCAGCGCGCTGCCCTGCGGATCGCGCGGCGAAAGCTCGACGGCTTTCCTGAGCGATTCCTCTGCATGGGGAAAATCACCCTGTGCAATCAGGCTCCAGCCCCTGTCCAAATACGTGGAAGCGCCGAGCTTGTCTTCACGCATTTCGACGGGCCTCCGCTCTTCTGTAAGCTGCGACAGCTTCTTCCGCACGGCCGGCCCGCTTCAGTGCATCTCCGAAATTCCGGTAAAGCTGCGGACTCGCGTGATCCGACATCACGCCGCGCTCGGCAGCTGAAAGGGCGGCCGCGTATTCCCGGCGCTCTTCATAAACCACTGCGAGGTTGTTCAGCAGCGGCGCCGACGTTGGGTAAAGCTCGACGCCTTCGTCGAGATGCTCCAGTGCGTGATCCCAGTCTTTCGCGAGCATGGCGGAGACGGCCGCATAGTGAAACCATGCGGCCGAGGGACGCCGCTGGCCGATGAGCTTGCGCGCTGCATCCACTGCAATCTCCGCGTCGTGCAGATCGTTCGTCTGGAGTGCGAGGGCTGCGGCTCCCACCTGGACGACTGCGTCATTGACTCCACCACGGGCAAGAGCCTTGGCCATCGCGAGCCGCGCTTTCTCCAGCTGCCCGCTGAGTTCATACGCGTAGGCAAGATTGTTGTAGATCGCAGTCTTTGCTTCGGATTTCGGTGCAGCGGTTTCAAAACATTGGGCAGCTTCTTCCCATTGACCGTTGTGAAGCGCTATCAGGCCCAGAAAAAAGGGGCCGGCAGGATCATCAGGCCGAAGATCGGCAACTCTTCGATATTCGCGTTCAGCTTCCGCAAGCATTCCGGCGTGATAGAACGCTGAGCCAAGATTCTTGTGCTCCGCAATCTTTTCGTCGGGAACAACCTGGACCGCCGGTCTGGCTTTGCCGAGAGGCACCAGAAAACCCGCATTCATCAGCCCGAACATCGCCTTGCCGACGGCGAATTCGGAAAGCCTGGATTCCTGAACAAGTGAATCCACATCCCGCCGGCCGTCAAACAGGGGAATCAGCAGCTTTTGGTCTTCGCTCAGTTCGAGCTTGCTAAAAAGCAGCTTCTGTCTATCAAGAGCAAAGACCGCCTCGAAGCTCGGGATTGCCTTCTCGATAAGCGTCCACTCGTCCACCCTGCGCGCACCTTCCAGCATGAGCGGCTGAGGATCAATGGAAACTTTTTCGACAGTTGAATCGGGCATGATGGCCGGCTCGAAATCGAAAGATCCCTCGGTCCACGTGAAAAGCTCGTAGACGGCACCTTCGGATTTCAGGTCGCGGCCTTTTACCGACGCGTGTGTGATTCGGCCGTTTTCCACAAACACGAAACCGAAATCCTGGCGATACGTCAAGGAAAGGCGTCCGGTCTTTCCACCCATTGAGAGGAGTTGAAGAACGTCAGGCAGGCTTGCCTCTGTAAGACTCCCTCGAATGGCCACTAGCGCAGCTCCTCGATGATTCGGTCGGCGAGGTTGGGCCAGATCCGGATTGTCTTCTCGTCATCACCGATGATTTCAGCGGCTTCGCTGGTACCTGTCTCGGGATGTACAACGCGCATTTGAGCCGTTGTAGAGGTATCCATTTCCTCCGACATCTCCTGCATGAAGCTCTCGAACTCACGACTTACGCGGCGGCGCTTCGGCTCCGGTTTAGAACGCTCGGTCATTCGTCGAAAAAGCCAAGCGTCTCGAGAGGATTGTCGCCCAGAACCATTGCATCGTCGTTGATTGCGGAGAGCGACGTACTCAGATCCTTCGGAAGCGGCGAGCGCAGATCGATCGGCTCGCCGGTTACGGGATGAGCAAAACGCAGCCAGGCGGCGTGCAGAAAATGGCGCTTGGGAGGAAGCCCGACGAGTCGCCGTCCGCCACCACCTCCATAGGCGTCGTCCCCCATGACCGGGTGTCCGGCGGATGCAAGATGCACCCGAATCTGATGTGTACGGCCTGTATGCAGGTGAGCGCGCAAAAAATCTCCCGAATGAAAGCGCGCGAGACGCACAAAATCAGTTCGCGCTTCCCTACCCGTCGCGACGATTGCCATACGCTTCCGGTCACGCGGATCACGCGCCACGGGCCGCTCGATTGTGATTCGATCCTCATCGAGATGCCCCCAGCACATCACCGCGTACCGGCGCACGACTGTCCGGGCGGCGAGGTCGCGCGAGAGCTTGCGATGCGCGACCTCATTTTTCGCGACAACCAGCAGTCCGGATGTCTCCTTGTCGAGACGATGCACGATTCCCGCACGCGCCGGGTCGCCGGTCTCGGCCAGATCAGCTTCGCGGCCCATCAGCGCGTTGACCAGCGTTCCAGTCCAGTTGCCGGGAGCCGGATGAACGACCATTCCCGCAGGCTTGTCCACCACCAGCAGATCGTTGTCTTCGTACACGATGCTGAGCGGAATCGACTCGCCCAGAATCTGGCGCTCGCTCAGCTCGGGGCGCAGAACGCGCACGGAGTCGCCGCGCTCTACCCGATAACTGGCCTTCTCACGGCGGTCGTTCACTGTCACGTTGCCGGTTGCGATCAATGTCGCGGCCTGCGTGCGTGACAGGTCGGCGGATGCAGCCACAAACAAGTCGAGGCGAACGTTGTCGTCCGCCTCGACCAGAAAGTCCTCTTTGGAAGACAGCTTCAGATCTCCGATGCGGGTCCCGTTGCAGACATAGCTACCCGGTTGCCGGGAATGGATGAAATATCATCCGAATTCTCGGATGATTGGGGCTGCGCCGCCAGTCCCTTGTCCTCGCCCCAGAGAACGTAAGCAAGGATGCAGGCCCCAATGCTGACCGCCATGTCGGCAATATTGAAGGTCGGCCAGCGCATGTCGCCAACACCGATGTCAATGAAGTCCACGACGCCGATGGATGAGCGGATGCGATCAATGAGATTTCCCATCGCGCCACCGCACACCAGCGCGAGCGCAAGCGTGCGGCCCAGGTCTCCCTCGCGCGTCGTCTTGTACAAACGCCAGAGAATCCAAAGCGCCCCGAGTGTGAGGGCCATGAAAACCCAGCGCGAATACGGGCCGACGTGGAGCCCGAATGCGGCGCCCGGATTGTAAACCAGCGTGAGCCTGATGTTGTCGCCGATGATTTCGTGCGGAATACGCTGTGGAACAAGCGCATAGACCGCGACAATCTTCGTCACGATGTCCAGGAAAACAACGACGGTGATTACGCTCCAGAAGAGCGCAGGATTAGCCCTGCCGCTTTGCATCTTCTTCACGCTGTTTGCAGTCAATGCAATAGCGTGCATGCGGAAGCGCATCGAGACGCTCGAACGCTATGTCCGCACCGCAGTTGTGGCACTTTCCGAAGGTTTCCGGAGTGCGATACAGCCGGCGAAGTGCTTCGTCGATGTGCCAGAGGAAGCGGCCTTCCTGGCTCGCGAACAGAAACGCCTTCTCCCGCTCCATTGCATCGGTTCCCTGATCTGCCATGTGAAAGGAGTAGGCACTCAAGTCGCCGTCGGCGCCCTGTATGGTCGAGCCGAAAGTTTCACTATACTGACCAAGCTCGCGCAGCACGCGCTTGCGCTCTTCCATAAGGCGCTTCTCGAAATGATCAAGATTTTTCTTGCCCATGGACTTGGGCTTTTTTGCAGTCGTCGGTGACATCTCTATCCAACCCTCTCGAAGGCAACCCGTACAGTTTCTCCATCGAGATCAACTGTTCGTGCCGCGTTGTCGTCAATTTTTTCGCCAATCGTGAACTTCTTCGCGAGGAGTTCTTCCGCGATCCAGCTTTGGTGGGCCCGAAGTGCACCCTCCACATCTTCATTCCCTGCCGCGGCCACCGTGATCCGGTCGCTCACATCGAAGCCCGATTCCTTTCTCAGCCGCTGCATCCGGCTTACAAACTCTCTTGCGAGTCCTTCCTTGCGAAGCTCGGGCGTTACTTCCGCATCGATTGCCGCGAAGTATCCAGCCTCTTCCTGCACCAGCATGTCACCAGAAGCCCGTCGGATGATCGAAAGATCCTCCCCATCCAGCGAATGCTCCTCACCCTCTACCGCAACCGTCAGCGTTTCGCCGCTCTCGAATTTTCTGAGCGCTTCGTTATCAAGTGATTTTACCGCCTCGACAGCCGTGGGGGTCCGCTTTCCAAACTTCTTTCCCAAAGACCGGAAGTTTGGCTTAGCCTCCAACGTAACGAGGGCATCTCCGGAAGTCGCGGTCTTGATTTCCTTGATGTTCAGTTCACTGGCGAGCAAAGGCATAAGGTTAGAAAAGTAGTCCCCGCCTGAGCTGCTATCTGGCACAACGCATACCATATGTTTCAGCGGCTGCCGGACCTTAACACCGGCCTCCTCCCGCGCCGCTCTCCCCAGTTTCGCAAGCATGCGAACGCTCGCCATCGCTCTTTCAAGAAAGATATCGGGTTCGCCGGGTTCGCTGCGCACATACCGCGCGAGGTGCACAGACTCGGTTGTCAGCTCACGATGTATCCAATCGCTGAGGAAGGGAGCGAATGGCGCGAGCAGCCGGCAGGTGACGGCCAGAACCTCGTGCAGAGTCGCGAACGCCGCCCGGTTGTCCGGAGAATCGACATCGTAAAAACGCTGCCGCGACTGGCGAACATACCAGTTCGATACGTCGTCAACAACGAAATCCATGAGCCTCGTGAGCGCAACTGTGGCGTCGTAGCCATGCATCCTGGCATCCACTTCCGCTTCAACGGTCACCAGCCGGGAGAGAATCCAGCGATCCAGCAGCGAACGATCTTTCTGAGCAGGGTCGGCACTTCCCGGCGCCCACCCGAAGTTGGCGTAAAGGGCGAAAATCCCGCTGTATACGTTCTTGAGGGTCAGCAGAAATCGCCCCGCGACATCACGTATTCCATTTTCATCAAAACGGCGAGGCAACCACACCTGGCTGGATCTCACGAGGAAGATTCTTACTGCGTCCGCACCAAACTTCGGGATGACACTCCCCGGATCGACGACATTCCCCTTGCTCTTCGACATCTTGGCGCCTTCGGCGTCGAGAACCAGGTCGTTGACGACCACTGCACGGTACGGCGCTGCACCCTCTCCGGATTTCGGCGGATCTTCATTCCCCGGAAGAGCATCGCCAAGCCCGGTTGCAATTGCCAGGAGCGAGTAGAACCATCCGCGCGTCTGATCCACTCCCTCAGCGATAAAATCAGCGGGATAGTGCCGCGCGAAATTTTCAAGGTTCTCGAACGGAAAATGCCATTGGGCAAACGGCATTGATCCGGAATCGAACCAGGTATCGATCACTTCCGACACGCGACGCATGGTACCCTGGCATTTCGGACAGGCCCATGTGTACCCGTCGACATGGGGCTTGTGCGGATCAAAATCTTCCGCCCTTGGCTTCCCGGTTTTGGCATCGAGGTCGGCGTAGCTGCCAATGGCCTCTACGTGTGTAGAATCCGCGTCACATATCCATAGCGGAAGCGGCGTCCCCCAGTAACGGTCGCGCGATATCGCCCAGTCAATGTTGTTCACAAGCCACTCACCGAAGCGCCCTTCGCCGGTCTCCGGGGGATTCCAGTTCACGCGCGAGTTGCGCGTGATCATCTCTTCCCTGAATTCGGTCGTGCGGACAAACCAGGAAGTGCGGGCGTAGTAAAGGAGCGGCGTTTCGCACCGCCAGCAGTGCGGGTACTGGTGTTCGAACTGCTGAGACTTCCA
>JBKJPM010000115.1:0-3064 GCA_046595175.1 Gemmatimonadaceae bacterium | reverse complement strand
ATTGGTTTATCCCGCGCGGCCAAGAGAGCGGGCCTGCCTGTGGTCATTTCAATCACGGTCGAGACCGACGGAAAGCTACCAACCGGGCACTCACTCGGCGAAGCGATCAAGCAAATTGACGACGCCACGTCCGGCTATCCCTCGTATTTCATGGTGATAGCCGTGACTAGATCTACAGCCGTTGCTGCGAACGTATGAATTTGTGCTCGGTGATAATCCTCAGCTTGCTGCTCTGACATCAAATCCGTGGGCACATACCCGTCCCCACGCGGGCCAACACACCCGCTGATGACGATGGGCGTATCAGGAGTTTCGTACTCATCCCGAATTTCCTCGAGAAGGCCAACGCTCTTCCGATTGACATCGGCGATTGCATCAGCGGAGTATCCGAGCTTGTCGGCCCAGTCTGCGCTTGCCCTCCATGTGGCCGTCTCGAGCACCAAGCCTGTTCGGTGCCTTTGAGCCAGTTCGGCATAGGTGCGAAAGTACTTCCTGAGGGAGTCCACTCCTTGCGATGTCCCGAACAGGTGAAAGGCTGCAAAGTGAGGAAGATCTAGTCCTTCGAGGAAGATTAGGGTGGTTTCAATACCGCCATCCGTCAGGAAAAAGTCACCTCGCAACTGAGGCAATGCGTGTCGATACTTCGCCATGTCGTTTCTCCTTGGGTAGGTTGCGATGGGTCGTGCAGCCTAGATAAAATGGCTTAACTTGAGGCGGCCCGTCTCCTGGACTATCGTGGATTGCGCCGGCAAGGCGGCGCCTTGCCACTGGGTGATGCGCGAGGCACAAATCAAGTGAAGGAGACGAGCCATGAAAAAGTCTAGCACTCTGTTTGTGGGTTTGAATAAACGCAAGGACAGCATCGAAATCGCGGTTGCCGAGCCTGGTCGCGAGGGTCCGAATTCGGCCGATGCCGGGTAAAAGGCGGCAACGTTGCTGACGTCCGCCATGTAAAACCACCCTTTCGTAAAATGATTCGTCGACTCAAGTGATTCAGTGATGGACCGGCGCACATTCATCCGCATTTGCCCCTTGGGGGCCATCGCGGTGACACACGCAACCCTCGCACAATCCCCGCGCAAGATCCAGCGGGTTGGGATCCTTCGGCCCGTTTGCGGGCTCCGACATCGTCGGACCCGAGCCCCGCTCTCCTTTCGTCAACGCGCTTCTGCGTGGACTACGTGAACTTGGCTACGTGTACGGAAGGGACTTTGTGACCGAGGCACGCGGAGACGACGGCAAGCCCGCGCGACTTCCCGGCCTCGCGGCCGAGTTGGTCCGTCTCCCCGTAGACGTTATCGTTGCCAGAGGGATAGCGTTGCCTGCACTCAAGGAGGCCACCTCGACGATCCCCATCGTCATGGCGGCTTCTGGCGACCCCGTAGGGCAAGGGCTAGTTCGCAGCCTGAGCCGCCCCGGCACGAACTTCACGGGGCTGAGTCTTCAAGCAGCAGAAACAATCGGCAAGCGACTCGCGTTACTCAAGGAGATCGTCCCCAGTGCCGCGCCGGTGGCGGTCCTTTGGAATGAGGGTAATCGCGAATTCTGGAAGGCGGCCGAATCTGCCGCCCGCGACCGGGGATGGAAACTGTTGTCGCTAGAGATTCGGGACGCTGGCGAAATTCAAGGGGCATTTGCGGCGGCGATCAATGCGCGGGCCAGCGCGCTGCTCGTGCTGGGAGGTGGATTCTTCTCCCCGCACACCAGGCAAATCAGCGATCTCGCCAACAAGAGCCGGCTACCGGCCATGTACGAGGTGCGGCCGTATGTCGAGGCCGGCGGTTTGATCTCCTACAGCGCAGACATCTTTGCGATCTGGTGGCAGGCGGCGGGCTTTGTCGATAAATTGTTGAAGGGCGCCAAACCTGACGATCTGCCCATCGAGCAGCCGACAAAGTTCGAATTGGTCATCAACATGAAGACAGCGAAGGCGCTAGGGCTCACCATTCCGCAGTCCGTGCTTCTGCGCGCGCACCACGTGATTCATTGACATTGCGCGATGTCCACATCGGTCAGGGGCCACCTGCGTCGTTCGACTTGAAGGCGCCCACTGGCCGCTCAGGCGAATGCCACCCCCGACTGCTACGTGATCACGTGATCACTCGATCAGCGCGCAGGAGGAGCGACTGCGGCACCTTGATGCCAATCGCCTCGGCGGTCTTCAGATTGATCTTCAGTTCAAAACTCGTCGGCTGCTCCACAGGGAGCTCTGCCGGGGGAGTGCCTTTCAAAATCCGGTCAACGAAGTACGCTGCGCGTCGAAACAGCCTGGCAAGATTGACCCCATACTCGATCAGCCCACCGGCCTCAGCATAGCCGCCAAACCCGGCTGAAGGCAGTCGATACTTCGCCGCCAGCTCGGCGATTCTCCTGGCATTCTCGAACAGCAACTGGTCTTGTTGTATCCACACCGAGTTAACGGACGCGTTGGCAATCGCGACAAATGTGGGCACAAGCTCATCGGAGCTGCGAACGCCGAATTGCCGAAGTTCCAGCTTTAGCTGCTTGGCCGTGCGATCGACCGCCTGAAGCGCTATTCCGGTTGCTTGGTTCGCTGAATTTGACAGAACAGCCACCGACCGTATGCGCGGCGCAATCTCCTTTAGAATTTCGATTCTTTTCGCGCCAAGTTCCGGAACGAAAAACGTAAGCCCGGTAACGTTCCCGCCGGGACGGGCAAGGCTGGAGACGAGCCCCGAGGCAATTGCGTCGCCGCTTGTCGCCATGACGATGGGAATTGTCGTGGTTGCCCGTTTCGCTGCGAGCGCGCCCGGTGTGGTGTGAGTCACGATAACGTCGACTCCCAGCCGAGCAAGCTCGGCCGCCAATTCGGGGAGGCGGTCGTATTCTCCATCTGCCCAACGATATTGGATGACGATGTCCTTGCCTTCGGCGTAACCGAGGTCTCGCAACCCGTCGCGAAGTGCGTCGACCTGAGGTGCCCAGCCAGCGGCAGAACCCGCCCCCAGGAATCCAATGCGCCAGGCCTTTGTCGCTGGTTGCGCGAGGGCGGCAAGCGGCGCGACGCCGAGCGCAAGTAGACCGGAGAGAGAGTTTCGTCGAT
>JBKJPM010000307.1:0-3529 GCA_046595175.1 Gemmatimonadaceae bacterium | reverse complement strand
GCGTGCATCGTGCATCCATGTGTAATTCGCGTGCCTGCATGGACGCATGCGTCACTCATCAGTTCCACCGGGGGACGATGAGAGTTTCACTCCAAACGGAGAGACACCATGGCAGCGAAGAAAAAGAGTGGAAGAAAGGCCGCGAAGAAGAGCACTGGCCGCAAGAAGACCGCGCGTAAGAGCACGGGCCGTAAGAGCGCCGCGAAGAAGAGCGGACGCAAAAAGACCGCTCGCAAGGGTCGCCGCTAGATAGCGGTAGTAAAAAACTTAAAGGGTCGGCTAACGCCGGCCCTTTTTGTTTACCCCTATGCTGGTCAGCGTGCATACCGTGCAGATGCCAGCTCGATAATTCTTGCGATGAGGTCCTTATACTCGAGTCCATCGCGCTGAGCTGCGCGCGCGAACTCGCTCTGTGCTTCCATGTAGCAGTTCGGGTTGGCCTCGATCACGTAAATCTCCCCGCCAGGCGTCACACGGAGGTCGATGCGAGCGTAATCCCGCAGTCGAAGCGCCTGAAACGCTGATATCGCGACCTTGGCCATCCGTTCCCGCAAATCATCGTCGATGTCCTCAGGGAATATGGACTCCGTCCCCGCGAACTCCTCGCCGCTGCCCTCGCCATCATCACCCCATTTGGCTTCCCAGCTCGCAATCTTTGGTTTGTCCTTCGGAAACTTGGAAAAATCCATTTCTATAGCCGGGAGCGCCTTCGGATCGCTGTTTCCCAACACACCAATGTAAAATTCCCGCCCATCAATGAACTCCTCTACAAGGACGGGCGACTGGTATTCGCCCTGAAGAGAACTCATTGTGTCGAGAAGCTCCTTCACGTCTCGAACTACAGACTTCTGTGTGATTCCGAGGGACGCATCTTCCTGCGGCGGCTTCACGATCAGTGGAAAACTGATGTCCCCGGCCCAGTCCACGTCCCCGCGGTAAAGCGTCGCGAATTTTGCTGAAAGGATTCCGTGAAAGGACAGGACTTTCTTCGTCAGCGTCTTGTCGCCGGCCATGATGAGTCCTGCGGGGCTCGACCCGGTGTAACGAAGACCCAGAAGGTTCAGGAGTGCCGCGACATTGGACTCGAGCGCACTCTTTCCGCCGAACGATTCAGCCATGTTGAAGATCAAATCCGGCGGCGACGAAGTCAGAGATGTCACGAGTGGCTGTACTGAGTCCTCAACAACCAGCCTCCCCGTTTCGTGTCCACCCTCACGCAGGGCATTTTCTATTTGATCAAGCACCGGATCAACCGGATCCTCGATTGCGTCACCAGTATGCAAAATGCAAATTTTCATTTCTTGCGTCGCGCTCCGTCAACGGTGTTTGTGTAGCGGTAATTCATCATCACTGCGGTCCCGAATGCAGTCAGCTCGATCAATGTGGCGGCTTCCAGTCCACGCATCTTGAGCTCCAGCAAGCGGCAGCGTTCAAGAAGAAAATCCACAAACTGGCGGACGGAAGATGCACTCTCCCCGGTCCAGTATGCGATGCGGCTTACGATCTCCCGCCGGTGCCCGCGAATGAACTCGGCGGCAAGCGCCCCGCCCGGCGCTTCTCTGGAAGTTGCGAAAATGTTTCGGAGGTCTCCATCAAACATCCGGCCGTCGGCGATTGGAATTGCCTCTTCCGAGTCGCTGTAATGTTTCGCCAGCGAGTACTTCATCGCGGATACCGGGAGATCTTCCTCCGACACCTCTGGAACCACAGGCTGCTGCTGACCGATCTCGTGCATCACACGATCGATGTATTCGAGCTTATGCAGAGCCGGCCAGTTCGCGTAGGCTTCGCGCCAGTCCAATCCCGGCGTGAGCCACACAGCGAAGGTCTCGGCAAAATCTTCGTCGGGATGCTTTTGCGCGTACCAGCCCAGAATGTGGCGCACATAATCATGCGAAAACGGATCGGCTCTATACCGCTCGCGGTAGGGTCGTGAGTACGGGCCGAATGTCTGCCGCCAATCTGCCCGATCGTACAGCCTGTACGCATAGTTGAATGCGTGCCCCGCTTCGTGTCGCAGGTAGCGCATCGTGTCGTCTTCGGACTCGAGTCCGACCGAAAAGTCGTCCTCGATGGCCGACAGTCGCTGGTCAGCCAGGTAGAATGGAACCCCGATCAATGGCGTCCCGTCCGGACATCCCCACTGATCACTGAGGTATACAGGGGGCTTGAAGATCAGGCCCTTGGAATCGAGCTCACCATATAGCTCTACAACGAGCTTCTCAACAATGGACCCCTGAATAGCGAGACCGAAGTCGGAGATATTGCTCTCAAGCAGTGAGTGTCGTTCGGCTTCCCATCCGGGCGAGGTGATTTCCACACCTGCTCATGGGGCAACTCGCGTACCCTATTTAGAAATAAAAAGAGGCGACCCAATTGGGTCGCCTCGCAAGAATAGCCTTCCTTAATAGTATAGACCTATGCAGCCTTGATCGTTTCCTTCTTGGTTTCCGGCGCTGGACCCCAGATATAGGCCGAGAAGCGAGGGGCGGGGCTGGATTCCTTCCCAACGGAAACCACAATTCCCACGGGGACCTGCGGCAAATCGATCGGCTTCTTCTTCATATAACTGCCTTCGCGCTTGAGTTGCTCAGCAATAAAGCACTCATGGTGCCACGAAAGCCGCGTATGGTAACGCGTTATTGTGAAAGGGTTTACTGAAATTACCCCCTCGGCTAACATACCACCTGTATCATAATGACACAGTAAAAAAGGACGCCTGTGTTAAATTGACACAGGCGCAATTAGCGATGGTATTTTGCAGCTAAGCGCCAGTAACCTGGCGCTATGACGCCAGTTTACGGGCGAGGAAGGTCTTGGACGCCCCTGCGTCTTGCTCGACTGACACGCGCCAGCCCTTGTACTGTTTGCGGAGCTCAGTGAGGGTGATCGCCTTTTCGCCAGCAACAATAGTCTCCACGAGATGAATTCCGCCGTCACGCGTCGCACTCTGCAAAACGGCGATTGCCCGATCCCGTTCGCTCGGAGTCAGTCCAGCAAACGCAGCAGGGTCGCAAAATACGGCTGTTAGCTCGGATTCGGGGAGCCAGTTTCCAATTCCCGTGATATGCGCCTGGAGCTTGCCGGTCAGTCCCGCTTCCTGGGCAGCATTCATCACGCGTTCCACCGTATCCGGTTCGCTATCCAGCGCCGTTACGTCACAGCCGTGAGCAGCGAGGTAAAGCGCGGTCTTCTGAACGCCAGATCCAGCAACGAGAACCCGTGATTCAGCCGCAAACTGCATTTCGCGGGCAAGCACGCCGTCGGGGCGCAGTCCGAGATTTTCAGGACGGCGATATTCCTCAATCAGCTTGATGCGTCGGCTCTGCCAGGTGCGAAATGCCGGGATCCGCAGTCGTTTCCGGATAATCTTGTCAACCTCCGCCCAGACGAGGAGCTCGTCCATGTTGAATTGCTCCTGGGCGTTCAGCTGTGCGACGGCTTCATCTCCGACCTTCAGCAACGCAGAACGAGGGATCGCGAATTTGTAATTCTCGATCTCGTTTTCGACGTACAGCTCGTACTCATG
>JBKJPM010000214.1:0-3029 GCA_046595175.1 Gemmatimonadaceae bacterium | reverse complement strand
GCGGCCGGGATTAGCGGTGCGGATGGAATCGACCACAGTCGCCGCACGCGAAAGGCCTTCCCTCTTTTGCGGGGCGTTCGCGAAGTAGTCCCATCCGCGCAGATGCCCATGAACATCGGTCGTACCCAGCATCACCAGGTCAACAGTCGCACCATCCGGGGCATTTCCCGTTGTCACTGCTGGCGTGCAGCCAGCCATTCCAACGGCGGAGGCCAAAACCAATTTCCAAAATTTCATCGCGGACCCTGATTCCATCGTCTGTAGAGGTGTAAAAGGTAGCAGGATTGTAACGGCTTTGTGACAGCTCCTCCGTTGACGCTCTGCACTCGACAAGCGAACGTTCAGGCAATGACACAACCGTCCGGCGGCGAGCGAGTACTTGTTGTAGATGATGAAGCGGACATTGTAGCGCTTGTCGCGTATCATCTCGCAAAATCGGGTTTCAAGGTTTCAACAGCTACCAGCGGCGGCGAAGCCCTGGAACGGACCCGCCACGAACACCCCGCCCTCATCGTGCTCGACCTGATGCTTCCCGATATTTCGGGATTCGACGTCCTGACGACGATCCGCGGCGAAGAGCCGATCGCCGACACGCCGGTTCTCATGCTCACCGCCCGGCGCGAAGAACCAGACCGCATAAAAGGTTTGAGCCTGGGAGCTGACGACTATCTCAGTAAACCATTCAGCCCACAGGAGCTGATTCTCCGCGTAAACGCGATCCTGCGCAGAACCAACGCGCGCGGAAGAAGTGAATCCATAATCAGGATTGGTCAGCTTCGGATCGACCGTGACGCACACACGGTAACGGTCGCCGACGAGCCGGTTGATCTCACTCCAACCGAATACAAGCTCCTCCTCCTGCTTACCGAACGAAAGGGCCGGGTTCAGGCGCGCGCGCTACTCCTGGAAAGTGTGTGGGACGCCGCTCCTGACATTCAGACGCGGACAGTGGATATGCACGTCCAGAGGCTGCGCTCCAAGCTTGGCCCAGCCGGCGACCTCATCGAGACTGTGCGAGGTTTTGGATACCGGATCTCTGGAAAAACCGCAGCAAAATGAAGCTGGCCCACCGGCTTCTCCTCTACTCGTGCACGATCATCGCGGTGCTGATCCTGGTTGTCGTGGTCATTCTAGACCAGAGCCTGCATTCGCGAATCGCTGAGGAAAGCCGTGCCGAGCTCGCGCGAGAGGCAAGGCTGGTTGCGGTGCAGTGGACTTCCGCCGCCAACCCTGATGCACTCGCGAATGCCGCCGGGATTGCGCTCGGCCACAGAGTTACGCTCATCACTCAGAAGGGCGTGGTTATCGGAGATTCCGAGTTTGACGGCGATAATCTTCTCAAGCTTGCCAACCACTCCGACAGACCGGAGATCGTCCAGGCCGCACGTACAGGTGTCGGGTCATCGCGCCGCATTAGTTCCTCCCGGGGAGATGAAGAACTGTACGTAGCAGTGCGTGCACCTCTAGGGACGGCCAGAGTTTCACTTGCCACAGGTGCGCTCGACGCGATTTTCAAGCGGGCCCGCCGCGATGTTCTCACTGCCGGAATTGTCGCACTCGTTCTCGCCGTCCTGCTGTCAGTGATTTTCGCCCGCAATGTCTCGAGGCCTGTCACCGAGCTGCGTGACGTTGCAAGAGCAATGGCCGACCATGACTTCAACCGTCCCATGGTCAAGGCGCCGGGTGAAGTGGGAGAACTTTCAGCGACACTTCACGAGCTCGGATCCCAGATCGAGGGGTTGGAGAATATGCGCCGGGATTTCGTGGCAAATGTTTCTCACGAGCTTCGCACGCCCCTGACAATCCTGGGCGGATTTGCCGAGACTCTCGTCGATGACGATCCGCCTCCCGCGATTCGAAAGGAATTCGCGGGCATGATCCTCTCCAACACGCGGCGCATGCAGAGAATCGTGGATGACCTGCTCGACCTCTCCCGCGTTGAATCCGGCGGCTGGATTCCGAAGCCCGCGTTGCTGAATCTTCGCGCCGCTGCGGCGGACGTGATCAGCGCTAACACTCCAGCCGCGGCCAAGAAGAACATAGAGCTGGAGGCAAAGATTCGAGAGGAGGCGTCTGAGGTATTCGCCGATCGAGCTGCGATTCGTCAGATCCTGTCAAACCTGGTCGAGAACGCCATTCGGCACACAGCTGACGGGCGTGTGACGATTTTCACAGAGCGGGAACCGGGCGGAATCGTGATCGGAGTGAGCGACACTGGAGAAGGGATTGGTGCGGAGCACCTGCCGAGAGTTTTCGAGCGATTCTACCGAGCCGATCCGGGCCGGTCCCGCGAACAGGGCGGTACAGGGCTCGGACTCGCAATCGTTCGCCACATGGCCGAGTCCCACGGGGGAAGAGTCCGCGCGGAAAGCGCCATTGGAGAGGGAACAACGATTGTCGCGATCTTCCCTCTCCCTCCCGATGGTCTCCAGCCGCAAATCGAGCTTCCGGGATTGTGACATAACCGTTGCAAATCCGTTGTAAGATGCATACCTGACAGCCGCATTCTTCTGACGTGAGAGCCACCCTGGCTCCCTACAGCCCAGGAGATCTGGATGCGCAAAGTTTTTTGTCAGTCTATACGGATTGCAGCTGCAATCGGATTTGCTTTTTTCTCGCTGCCCGCCTCATCCAATGCGCAGCAGATGGCTACAACGAGCACCGGTCGAATTGCCGGGAGAATCATCGACGCGCGCTCAGGCCTTGGTCTCAATGATGCCGGCGTCCAGGTCACCGGCACGACCACCGGAACGATGTCGTCGATCGACGGACGGTACGTAATTACACGAACGCCTGCAGGGACCGTGAGCCTGACGGTTCGGAGGCTGGGTTATGCGCCGAAAACACTCACCGGCATCAGCCTCAAGGAAGGTCAGGCTTTCGAGCAGAACATTTCACTCGAACCCGCGACGGTCCAGCTGACAGCACAGGTCGTATCCGCCACGGCTGAGCGCGGAACGGTAAACGAAGCGCTCAATCACCAGCGCGCATCGAGCTCGATTGTCAATTCAATAACTGCCGACCAGATA
>JBKJPM010000067.1:0-5800 GCA_046595175.1 Gemmatimonadaceae bacterium | reverse complement strand
CGCTCGAAGCGCATGGATGCTCGGCAATTCACGTTTCGAGCGGCGGACTTTCCGCTCAGCAGAAAATTCCCGTTGAGCCCGGGTACCAGGTCCCACTCGCGCGCGCAGTAAAGGATGCTGTGAAGATCCCCGTAGTTGCCGTGGGACTGATTACCGGGTTCGACCAGGCGGAGTCAATTCTCCAATCCGGCGATGCAGACCTCATCGCGCTCGCGCGCGGAATCTTGTACGATCCGCACTGGCCCTGGCACGCTGCCGCACATTTCGGTGCAACGGTGCGCGCTCCTCCGCAGTATCTGCGCTCGCAGCCGCGCGAGTTTCTCCACCTTCTGGAAGCCGGGAAATAGCTCATCTCGCCGTACACACCCCGTTTGCCAACGCTACGTCCGGTGGCATGCGGAACTCACATGTGGATATAGGGTTGTACTTCTTGTTGTAAGCATCCTCAGCGGCTGAAACCTGTTTCAATTTGTTGAAGAGCGCAGCGGAATCAGTTGTTGCGGCGCAATATGCGATGTAATAGCGGGGGCCACCGCAGGCGCGGTTTCCAACCGGTGCCGAACGGCACTGGGCTGAGGAAGCGCAACCGGATGTATTTGCAATCGCCTTGGCCTGGTCTTCGAGGGAAACAATTGCCGCCCAGTCGGAGTCCTTGTTGCTGCTCGACGCGGGCTGAATGCATCCCGCGAGGGCAACAGTCATGACCGCTGCCCCAATTGCCATCAACTGTACTCTCATGCTGTCTCCCCAAGTGATATAGAATCGCTACGTTTCCGATACGAAACCGGCATATCCTGACTGATTCTAACGGCGAATATTGGACCCATCAACATTAGGCGGGTTCGGGTAACGAGGCCGAAACGGGTTGCTGGGACCGGTTGATTCGATACAGTGCAACCCAAATGAGGAAGAAATGACACTTCGGATATCGAGACTTTGCCTTGGAATGTTGGGTTTGGCCGCCTGTCAGGCTAAAGCACCAGCGCCCGCTGCCAAAAACACGACCGCAGCGCCAACAGCGGCCGCTCCAACTGATGTTCCAGCGAACATGTCGCACGGTGAGGCAGCGGTTGGAAACTCGACCGATCCGGCCCCAGTTGATCCTTCCGCTCCGGCGCGATCTGCATCGCGGATAGTTAAGGTGCGTTTCGAGATCAAGGACACGACGATTGTCGTCGCCAAGGGCGTGCAGTACCAGGCTTGGACATTCCAGGCTAGAGTGCCGGGTCCAGTGGTTCGCGTCACCCAGGGCGACACAGTTGAATTCACGCTGATCAACCGCGCCGCAATGCCGCACAGCATGGATTTCCACGCCGCCCAGATTGCTCCGAGCAAGTATTACGTGAACGTGATGCCGAACGATTCGATCCACTACCGCTTTACCGCGGACGTTACCGGGGCGTTCATGTATCACTGTGGAACAGCACCGGTCGCTGCACACATAGCGAATGGCATGTACGGGGCGCTCATCGTAGACCCGCGAGCGCCGCGTCCAGCCGCGAGGGAGCTTGTGATAGTGCAGAGCGAATTCTACATGACGCCTGCCGCCGGCAATGCTCCGCGCTCGCTGGCGTGGGATCGACTTCTCGAGCTCGCGCCGGACTATGTCACTTTCAACGGAAGAGCATCGCAGTATGCCGAGCACCCGATCCGCGTGAAGGTGAACGAGCTTTTACGGATATATGTCGTGAATGCGGGGCCGAACCGGCTTTCATCTTTCCACGTCGTTGGCGGAATATTCGAGCGCGTCTTCGTGGACGGGTCGTCAACCAGTCCTCTTACAGGTGTTCAGACTGTTGCAGTCCCCGTCGGAGGCGGGAGTATCTTCGAGGTGCGTCTCAAGCAGGAAGGGGACTATCCTTTCGTGACGCATGCGTTTGCCGATGCGACCAAGGGTGCCGTGGGAATTCTGAAAGCCGAGAAATAGAGTGGACTCATTTGCAAAAGCCTTCATCAGGGCGAGCCTGCTCTGGCTCGTTGCAGGAATAACACTTGGTCTTGCCATGGCTGTTCATCCGGCGTGGGTTGTGTATCGCCCCGCACACGCGCACATGACCCTGGCAGGCTTCGTCATGATGATGATTTTCGGCGTTGGGTACCAGATGCTGCCGAGATTTTTTGGGCATCCCATTCACAACCGTACTCTTGCCTCATCTCATATCTGGCTTGCTAACTTTGGTCTGGCCGGACTGGTTGCTGGATTTTTCCTCGCGCCGAGCATTGGAACTGGCAGTGTCCCAGTCACTGCCAGCGGAGGGCTACTATGGTCACTGGGCGCGTACGGCTTCGTTTACAACATGTGGCGGACGTTTAATGCCGCCGAGCGGCGGAGGAAGCTGAACGATGCGCGGCCTGATGCGCGAAAGCTTCCTACCGCCGGACAGGAATAGGAGTTAGGGGAGCCAGCGAATTTGCGGCGACCGGTAGAAGTTGAGTCCAAGCGCGGACAGTCTTCGCCCGTGAGCAGCAAGCCGTTCGCTGAAACTGTTCCAGCTGCGCTGGCTGGTGGACGACCATCCAACTTCGGCGATTGCGATCAATCGAGGAAACGCCATCTGCTCATAGTCTTCTGATTTCGCCAGCGTTTCCGACCAGAGCGGACCTTCTACTCCGAGAATCGAAGACTCCGTCACTCCTGGAATGAAGGTCCCCGGATCCCAATCGTATGCGTCCTTGACCTCGATGAATCCCGCCCAATTAAGACCGAGCACGGTGGTGCTGTCGTACTTCATGTCGAGATACAATTTCTTTGACGGTGACATGATCACCTTTCCGCCGCGCGCGGCGTGCAGGAATGAAGAATCGCGCTTCCAGTTCTGAACAATGGTGTTCGGAGAAAGGGCAGCGGGAGAAATCTCGCTCCAGCCGATCATGCGCTTGCCATTTGCGGTAACGATCTTTTCAACGCTCTCGATGAAACGCACATATTGGGCATGTGTGAGTTTCATTACCTCGTCGCCACCAATGTGGAAATAGCCTCCTGGCGTTAGCGCGGATAATTCTCTTACAACATCCTCGACGAAGGGAAGCACGGTTGCGCTGTCGACGCACAGCGCACTGAATCCAACCTTGATCCCCGTGTACAGTGGCGGCGCGATCTTGTCGCAATTCAGCTCAGGGTACGATGCAAGCGCAGCGTTGGTGTGCGCGGGCATGTCGATTTCAGGAACGATCGTGATGTAACGACTCTGCGCGTACTCCACGAGCTCGGTGTATTCAGCCTGTGTGTAAAAGCCACCCGACCCGCCGCCGACCTTGGTGCTTCCGCCGATTGTCGTGAGGTTGGGTCTCGACTTGATTTCGATCCGCCAGCCCTGATCATCGGAGAGATGCAGGTGCAGTCGATTGAGCTTGTACAGCGCCATAGCGTCCATGAATCGTTTCACGTCGGCAGGCGGAAGGAAATGCCGGGACACATCCAGGGACATTCCGCGCCACTCAAATCGCGGGCGATCTGTCACGGTTCCAGCCGGCAGGAAAAGGCTTCTCCCAACTGCGTCTGGATTTTCCACGGCGGCCGGCAGCAGCTGCCTGATTGTCTGCACGCCATGAAAAAGTCCGGCAGCGGTACGAGCCCTGATTGTTACGGAATCGCTATTAATTCCAATGGCGTACCCTTCTTCGCCGAGATCGGCCCGAGCCGTATCAACGATAAGCACGATATGCTTGCGAATTCTGCCCGATGGTTCTCCCGACCAGGTCACAAGCTTTGGGCTTGCTGATGGCCGGAGCATTTGCACCAGATAGAGACCAACGGCTTGCACTTCCGCGGAGACGCCGCGGTCGACAGCCACGAAAGTCTCACCGTCGATTACAAACCTTTCTCCTGGTCGCAGTATTATCGAGGCCGGAATCGGGATAATCGCCTGGATTTGTTGCTCTGGTCGTGGCGGGGGAACCGGAACGACAACCGGGGACCGGGCACACGCGCCAGCAAAAACTACCGACACGATAATTAAAGGTTTCTGTTTCATCGATCCTCTACTCATACTATATAGATGTAGTAATGGTGTGGCAGGTGCCCTATAATCCTCTATTTCCCATAGTTAGCTACCCTTTGCGGACAATCAGATGCTCATTCGGCGTTGGATAGCGTACATTTGGATATGAGCCCCTCTCGCACCACCCCGTCGTCGAACGCGGCTATTTCAGCCGAATCTGACCCCCAGGCATTCGCCGAAGCCCGGCATGCCGAGACGCTTCTCAAGACAGGGGCGCTGCAGAGCGCGATTTTCAACAGCGCAAATTTTTCGAGCATTGCGACGGATGCGCGAGGTGTAATTCAGATTTTCAACGTCGGCGCCGAACGTATGCTTGGGTACACAGCGGCCGAAGTGATGAACAAAATCACGCCCGCAGACATTTCCGACCCGCAGGAAGTCATTGCACGCGCAAAGGCGCTCAGTGCTGAGCTTGAAACTCCGATCACTCCCGGATTTGACGCTCTTGTATTCAAGGCGTCACGGGGAATTGAGGACATCTACGAGCTGACGTACATCCGGAAAGATGGAAGCAGATTTCCGGCCGTAGTGTCAGTCACAGCACTTAGAGACGCAGAAGAGGCGATCATCGGATATCTCCTCATCGGCACAGACAATACTGCCCGCAAGCAGGCGGAAGATGCGCTGCTCAAGGCAGGGGCGCTTCAAAGCGCCATTTTCAACAGCGCGAACTTCTCCAGCATTGCAACGGATGCGAAGGGAGTGATCCAGATCTTTAACGTCGGCGCCGAGCGAATGCTTGGTTACAAAGCCGCCGAGGTAATGAACAAGATCACACCTGCTGACATCTCGGATCCACAGGAAGTGATTGCGCGGGCGAAGGCGCTCAGTGTCGAGCTGGACACCCAGATTACTCCCGGCTTCGATGCACTGGTTTTCAAAGCCTCCCGCGGAATTGAGGATATTTATGAGCTTACATACATCCGGAAAGACGGCAGCCGCTTTCCGGCTGTGGTTTCCGTCACTGCTCTGCGCGACGATCAGGACACGATTATCGGCTACCTGCTAATTGGCACCGACAATACGGCGCGTAAGGAAGCCGAGGAAGCATTGCTCCAGGCGGGTGCGCTCCAAAGCGCCATTTTCAACAGCGCGAACTTTTCCAGTATAGCGACTGACGCCAAGGGTGTCGTACAGATTTTCAATGTTGGTGCAGAGCGCATGCTCGGGTATACGGCAGCGGAAGTAATGAACAGGATTACGCCCGCGGACATCTCGGATCCACAGGAAGTGATCGCGCGGGCGAAGGCGCTCAGTGTCGAGCTGGACACGCAGATTACGCCTGGCTTCGATGCACTGGTATTCAAAGCCTCCCGCGGCATTGAGGATATTTACGAGCTCACATACATCCGGAAAGACGGCAGCCGCTTTCCCGCGGTCGTTTCCGTCACTGCTTTGCGTGATGCTCAGGACACAATTATCGGCTACCTGCTGATCGGGACAGACAATACCGCGCGGAAGGAAGCCGAGGAAGCGTTGCTCCAGGCGGGCGCGCTTCAAAGCGCAATTTTCAACAGCGCGAACTTTTCGAGCATTGCGACGGATGCGAAGGGAGTGATCCAGATCTTTAACGTCGGCGCCGAGCGAATGCTCGGGTATAGTGCGGCAGAGGTAATGAACAAGATCACCCCGGCTGACATCTCCGACCCTGAAGAAGTTGTCGCCCGCGCACAGGCATTGAGCTCGGAGCTTGGCACGACCATTACGCCGGGATTCGAGGCCCTTGTATTCAAGGCGTCACGCGGAATCGAGGATATTTACGAGCTTACCTATTTCCGGAAAGACGGCAGCCGGTTTCC
>JBKJPM010000059.1:0-5798 GCA_046595175.1 Gemmatimonadaceae bacterium | reverse complement strand
TTTCCCAGCACGAGCGCGCGTGACCAGCGCGCCGAGATTGGTGAATCCTTCTTTTGTGCGTGCGAAGAAAGCAGCGGGATGGCCGTCCACGTTGAGCTCAATGCCGATGACAGGCCGAAGATTTTGCCGTCGGGCTTCGAGGGTGAATCGGACGATGCCGCCGAGATCTGCGTTGTCGGTGAGACCGAGACTTTCGAACCCGAGCCGTGCTGCGGCTATCGCGAGCGCTTCAGGTGTGACTGCTCCGTCGCCGAAAGAGAACGCCGAATGAGCCCGCAGTTCCACATACTTCATAGTTGTATGTTACCCGAACAAACCCCGAAGCTCAAGAGGAGGAAATGCCCTTTTCACCTGTCCTCGGCCTTCCGAACCAGTATCTCGCAACGCTCGTTAGGGTTCCAGGTCGCTGATCGAGCGGTGTCACCCAATTTTTTTAAACCAAAGAAGTAGTTTCCGTCAGGGCGGTAATCAGGCTTGTCACATTAGACTGCAAATACAATTCTGGAGACTAGATAATGAATCGTTGGGTCGGTCGGTGGATGATTGGCGTGGGCATTTTCCACAGCGTCATTGGATTCATTCTGTTTCCCGCGCCCCTGCGCGAAATTGTTGCAGCCAGACTTTGGAACAGCTTGAACCCTGGCACTCCGATGCGCTATCTCGCTTTTTGGTTCCTGTTCGCAGGCGTGGCGACAATACTTATCGGCTATCTGGCCGACTGGATCGAACGGGTCGCGGGACGAACACTCCCGCGCGCCGTCGGATGGACCCTGCTCGGGATTGCGCTGGTGGGCGTGATTGTCACTCCCTTATCGGGGTTCTGGCTCGTATTCCCTCCAGCGTTTGGCGCCCTCGCCCAGTCGCGCGTCGTCGCCGGAGATGTCACCACCTGAGTCTTGCAGCAGATTCACTCATTTACATGATGAGATCGGGTCTACTCCACGCCTCGCGAACGAACACTTCCCGGACTTTCAGGATGAAAACATGAAAAAAGTGGAAGCAAGCCATGGCCTCTCGGCGTCGAAGCTCATCTCGAATAAAATTGCCGCCCTCGGAGACTGGCGCGGGAAAACCCTCAGCACAATACGCAAGCTTATCAAGCAAGCAGACCCGAAGGTCATTGAGGAGTGGAAGTGGATGGGTACTCCGGTTTGGTCGCACGACGGCATCATCTGCACTGGCGAATCCTACAAGAAGGTCGTGAAACTTACCTTCGCCAAGGGCGCGTCCCTGAAGGATCCGTCCGGTCTCTTCAACTCAAGTCTTGACGGAAAGGTACGCCGCGCGATTGACATCGCCGAAGGAGAAGAAGTGGACAAGTCCGCCTTCAAGGCGCTCATTCGCGAGGCCGTTGCACTGAACTCGCGAAAGTTTTCTTTAATCGTTATCGCCTTTTGCTTACCAGCGCTTGGTGCGTGCGTGATGGGCGGGAGTTCATCGTCGGGCGATACTGTTCTTGGGTCATGGGGTGGCGCCCATGTAGGTCTATTGATCACTGCGGATAGCGGCACCATCACCTACGACTGCGCGCACGGAAGCCTGAACGCCCCGATCCGAAGCGATGGCAGCGGCTATTTTGATGTTGGAGGAGTGCACGTACGGGAACATGGCGGCCCGGTACGCATCGATGAGGTTCCCGATGCTGTACCTGCAAGATACCGCGGGCAAATCAACGGCGACCGCATGGAGTTACGTGTCTTGATGGCCTCAGACACACTTGGGCCGTTCACTCTAAAGCGCGGCAGTACACCCCAGCTGGTTCGCTGCCTCTAAGGTTTAAATGAGAACAATGCGCTAGCGGCAACTCACAACGGTAGCGCACTTGCCAAGTAAGTACCTGTCTTCAATTCGTCAAAAAGGTTGATGCGATACCAAAGGTTGGCGTGGATACTCTCGATCTTCGTGGCAGTCATCGCTTTTTTTGCATACGGTCGACGTGATGTCGCATCTCCCCCGCCCGCTCACGCAAATGTTGTCGTCGATCAGGGCGCAGTAGGTTCGAGAGCATTCGATAAACAAGCCAACAATACCCAGGTCAAAGCACAGGGATCGGTCATCAGGATATTGCCCGATGACAATGACGGCAGTCGTCACCAACGCTTCATAGTTCGCCTCGCCTCAGGACAAACAGTTCTCATCGCGCACAATGTGGATCTCGCCCCGCGCGTCTCTGCATTGCGACAGGGCGACGACATCTCGTTCAGTGGCGTGTACGAGTGGAATGAAAAGGGCGGCATTGTCCACTGGACTCACCGCGATCCCGAAGGACGGCATCAAGCTGGTTGGATTCGACATAACGGGCAATTGTTTCAATGAAACAAAGACGTTCCGAAACCTTGAGGCCCTGACCGCCGAGTTTGCGAGTGGTCAACATGTCTATACCCGATTCATTGTTTAGAAGGCGATCATGACTTTGATCGCTTCGCGGTCGTTCATCGCGCGATAGCCATCGGGTACACCATCCAGATTGGTAACGCTGTCGAAAACCCTACCCGGCTGGATCCTTCCCTCCATGATGTCGGGGAGAAGGTCTTCGATGTAGGCGCGCACAGGAGCCGGTCCGCCGGAGACCGTGATGTTATCGCGAAACGTTTTTATTCCGGCTGGCATTGAGTCGGTCTGCGGTACACCCACACGACCGACAGCGCCGCCAGCACGTGCAATATTCATCGCAGTGAGCGTAGACTGTTCGAGCCCCACACATTCAAGAACTGAGTGTGCGCCGAGACCTCCGGTCAACTCACGAACCTTTTCAATCGCCTCTTCACCCCGCTCGGTTACAATGTCCGTCGCACCGAATTCCTTCGCGAGCGAGATTCTGTCCGGGTGGCGCCCCAGCAATACTATCTGTTCGGCGCCAAGACGCCGAGCGGCAATAACACCGCAGAGACCGACAGCACCGTCCCCGACGACGGCGACGCTTTTTCCGGGAGCAACCTGAGCGGCAAGTGCTGCGTGATGTCCCGTACCCATGACATCCGAGAGCGTCAGGAGGGATGGCATCAGCTCGTCATCGCGGCTGACCGGAAGTACGAACAGCGTACCATCTGCAAATGGAACTCGCACGGCTTCGCCCTGACCACCGTCAATGTCAGTTCCGCCCCAGAATCCGCCGTGCAGACAGGACGTTTGGAGTCGCTCCTGGCAGAATTCGCAAGTTCCATCCGAGTATGCAAAGGGCGCGACAACTACATCTCCTTTCTTGACGGTTCGCACGTTCCTGCCGACAGCATCAACGACACCTATGAACTCATGGCCCATACGCACCGGTTCATCGCTGGCCTTCCTGCTTTTGTATGGCCACAGATCGCTGCCGCAAATGCAGGCGCGCGTGATCGTAACGATCGCATCGGTTGGCTCGAGAATTTTAGAGTCGGGTACGTTCTCGATTCGAACGTCGCCGGCGCCGTACATGATGGTTGCTCGCATATGGATGCTTCTGATTCTGAGGTTGGTTACGCGGGGAATTCCAGGTAAACTATCAAGAAGCGATTGTTGTACCCGCGAGCACCTAATGCCCGGTGAGGGCTAAAGCCCGAGGACTCGAACCAAGCCTGACTGTAAACGGGATGATTTCAACAAGGGCCGCGATTGGCGAAAGGCGTGGGCGTCCGCTTGTGGATGGAAACTGATCAGATTGCTTTTCTCGTGACGGATCCGGATGGATACAAGCTGACGATCACGCAGCCCGAATAATTTCCGGCGGAATCAGGAGATTGCAGTAGCGCGCACAGCGCTCATCGCATTCGGATCCCAGTGCGCCGACGCGTCACGTACAAGCATCTCTTCGACAAGCGGCCGGAAATGTTCCAGGCGTTCGAGTGTTTCCGGGGCAACACTCCGGGACGAGAAATCAAAATGGCAAAGTGTACCCCACGGGTCACGCGACTTGTCGCGGAGTACAACTGATGCGTAGGACCGCACTTCCGCCTGGGCCGCATGACCGTTGAGCCTCGGATCCGACGGAGCATCCTCGATTATGTAGGCAGTGTCTGAAAGTGCCGTCAGCCAGCAATAGGATTCCTTCATTTTCACGTCGCTGCCGAGCAGCAGTGAAGGATTTTCGCGGTCCCAAAGGGCAACCGAAACCACCCAGCCCGGTTCGAATCGGTAAACACCGGTAAATCGGTGATCTGTCAGCCCATTGAGGTACTCGAGCAACGCCCTTATGTCGCGGGAGGCAAGCTGCGGCGCAAAAGCACGCGCAATCAGGGAGAGCTCGATGGAAGAAGGACCCGGTACACTCTCGGCAATCGTTTGCTTCATGGGCGTATCTATGTGATGGTGGGGACTGGAAGCCAACCCTTTATAGCGTTCGATGCATATCATAGGCCCACCGTTATAGGAGCTTCCCATTATAGGCTCCGACATGGTCATTAAGCGCCTGTAGCGCCCTCACATTGGCCTGAACGACAAATTCGAAGATTTTTCGCGCTGAATCCGGTGAGACCGTACGAGCGTTCTGAAGTATCCGGCCCGGAATTTTGGTGATATCTACGGATTCTCTGACGCGATGTGTGATGTACGTCGCGGCCCCATCCGGAATTTGATTTAGATCGTCGCGGCCGTAAACAAGCACATGAAGATTTTCCACGGATGGAACGCTCACAAAAAACTGTCTCATCAGGTCGCCGAACTCCTGTGTTGCCACGATCGCCCAAACCGGCTTGCGAAGCAGCATTGCCCAGTCCCCAACAGCAAGATCGGGCCGAACGTCAATCCTGATGTGTGCCTTTCCAAAATCGGAAGCAAGCACTTCGACTGCATCCGAATGCGCTTCTGTCGAAATAAGAAGATTGGCCCGCTGCACAATGGAGTCTACCGGACGACGGGTCTTGAATCCCGGTGTTGCGAAGCCTTCTGCCTCCAGCCCAAACCAGTTTTCCAGCTCACGAGCAAGCCCGGCTGCCTGGTCATCCGTGGATGTGATCACGAGTGCGCGAATGCGAAGACTCTCAAGCGCACTGCTAATCAGTTCGGAAATTTTCGGCGCTTCAATACCGCGCGAGAAACCTTCCGCGAAAGTGTCAACCAGCCATTTCGAGTGGACAGCCGCAGCCGTCGGATCTTCGGACAGCGAATCACGGACGTAGACCCCACCGCGCGGCCTGATATCGATCAGACCTTCATCTGCCAGCGATCTGTAGGCGGAAATGATCTGCCGATAGTCTACGGCAAACTCGTCCACCAGTTCTCTCGCGCTCGCCAGCCGGTCTCCACCCGTGAGTGTGCCCGCTTCGAGCCCGCGAAGAATCCGGCTCCGAATTTTCTCCGCTATTTCGATGATTGACTCAGCCATAGACAAGTGAACGTAATTGGCGACAAAACTGCTGCAGAATCTCGCCTGGAACGGTAGGAGCCCAGGCACCAAGCTCGCACAATATAGCCTTCTGTTACTGATGAGTGCTATTAAAACCTATCCCACCGCTTTCTGTTCGCGTTTCTTGATACAGTTGGCCTGGCATATGCTCTACCACATACCAAACCATGCCTCCACTATTCCGGTGGGCGCATCCACAATTTGGACGTGTGGGGTAGAGCGATGTCTCAACAGAAGGTGATGTTCCTCGAAGATCCGGCGCAGCTAACGTCAGTAGCCAGCCGAAGAAATTTTCTCAAGATCATGGGAGTCGGAGGAGCGATAGTTCTGCTCCCCAGCGTTCTGACAAGTTGTAGCAATAGGAATTACATACTGGGCACATCGGCCGCGAGCGGCGACACGGTTACGATCGACTTTTCCAAGGGCGACATCGCTGTCCTGCAGTTCGCATACGCGCTCGAGCAGCTGGAAGCGGATT